>DATMEE010000497.1:0-3961 GCA_035557035.1 Phycisphaerae bacterium | reverse complement strand
TGACCACCTCCGGATCGA
This sequence comes from Phycisphaerae bacterium, assembly GCA_035557035.1. Taxonomy (GTDB): domain Bacteria; phylum Planctomycetota; class Phycisphaerae; order UBA1845; family UTPLA1; genus JADJRI01. The sequence goes on along the minus strand of DATMEE010000497.1, from coordinate 3,943 downwards.
GATGAAGCTGCGCCCCATTCACCCGCACGACCGGCCAGCACGTCACCTCCGCGTTGGTTTCGTTGGTCAGCTTGATCGAAACGGCCGTATCGCTCTCAAAATACGCAAGGCCGAAATCGGTCTTCTGCGGCGTGAAGGACCAGTTCGATGGCCCTTCGACAGCCGCCGCGACAGGTGGGGCCGATGGAATGTCCCGCGCGTTCGCGGCCGCCATGATCCGTACCGCGCCCTTGTCCGGCAGATCAAAGGCGACTTCGCAGCCCCAATGATCCCCGGCATCAACGATTCGCACCACGCGCCCGGGGGCGATCGTCGGCTTGCGGCCGCTCTCCTTCGCCACCCGAAGCCAGATGCGAGCATCGTCAAACCGCTGATTCAGCGCATTCTGCACGGTCGCCCCGACGCGCGTCGCTGTGCCGTTGTTCGGAGCATCGTAATAAACTCGCAAGCGTCCTGACGGAATCGAGTGCTGAAGCCGCTCCGCCGCACAATCGTTGGGATAGGCATAGGCGAGCTTGTCGCCGTCCACGTCGATCACGCGGTAATGACTGAATCCTGTCGCACGATCACGCATGCAGGTGCTCGACTGATGCGTGCGGACAAACTGAAAATCGTCCAGCCCCTCCAGCTTTCCGGCAAACTCCTTGAAGTCCCAGTCGGTCGATCCGCCCGACAGATAAAGTGCGACCTTGTGCTCTTTGATGAAGTCCCCGATGTTCCCCCGCTCCCGCCACACGTCGATCAGGCCCATCTCGTCGCTGTTGGAAACAAGAAAGTTCATTTTCTTGCCCTTGTTGCGCTTCAGGTCCGCGTCCACCCATTGAATCTGGGTGTAGTCCTGGTCGATGGGGTTGGCCGGATGGTCCAGCAGAAGAATGCCGTGGTAATTGCCATAATCGATCGTGCCCATCGGTCCCGAGGCGATGTATTTCGTGAAGCTGGCCTCGTGGTCGTGCGAGCCGCAGAGCATGAAAACCGGAGCATTGAATTGCTCGAAGTATTTCAGAACGCGCGACCAGCTCGTGGCGTCGTCGAGTACGCGCGACCATTCGGTGTAGTCTCCCGTCGCAACGATGAACTCTGGCGCAAGAACGTTGATTTCGCTGGGCAGCATCTCATCGAAACTCGGCGCCGTCGGATCGCCGACATTCATGTTCGACAGGTGAACGAAGCGAAACTTCGATTTGAACTTCTCAATGACCCGTACGCTGCGCCGCGAGTAATAGGTCTCCTCGGGGGTTTTGACCTCAAGGTCATACAGGCCAGGCACGATGTCCTCCGCGACCTGCAGGACGATGTGGCAGTATTCCTGATTGAAATAGGAGGGCGGCGTCGTCGGTCGGAGCATCGACTGAACGTCCGGCTCAAGGGCGTGCCGAAGTGAAAACCCGACGTCCCCCTTGAAATTCGGCGTCAGTGTCATCACGAAATAAAACGTTTCGCCGGGCGATGCGAAGATGGGGCGGCCCTGCGAAGGCTCGCGAATTACCGCGCCTTCAATCTCGCGGACGGGCCGCACAACCTCGGGCGGCGGGATTTCCGGCTTCACCGGCTTTTCCTCGCGATTCTCCTCCGACTCAGGCCGCGTTCTCGATTCCGTCCCACGGTCCCGCCTCGGCTGCCGTGGCTCGTCGCCCGAGGCGGACTCCACCGCCCAAACGATCGCAAATGTGGAAAGGAAAAATAAGAGGCCCGACCCCGCGCGCGCAGCCCGATTCAAAAACATGTGTCACTCCTTCGACATGGGTGTCATCCGTAACGATTTTTGTTGCTCCCGGGCAACAAGTTGGTATTATAGGTCACGGGCTGCGTCGGGCAATGCAAAACTTGGGCGGGATTCGCCGGAATCGTCCGGGAGGGCGAAGAAGATGAAAGGTAGCGAGCCGTACCGCATCCTGTTAGCCGAGCCTTTCAACGATGAAACCGTCGAAAAGCTGCGCAAATTTGGCGAGGTGATCCTGCTCCCTGATTCCGCGCCCGAAACCATGCTCCGTGAAATTCCCACGGCGCATGCCATCCTCGTTCGACTCAAGGCCCACGTCACCGCCCGCATCATCGAGGCCGCTCCCTTGCTCAAGGTCATCGGCCGAGCAAGTCCCACCATCGATCATATCGATCTCAAGGCCGCTCGAAAGCGATCCATTCCCGTCGTCTATTGCCCGACCGCGGCTGTGAATTCCACGGCCGAGTTCGCCTTCGCCCTCATCCTGGCAGCCCGTCGCCGCCTGCTTTTCTTCGACACTCAAATCCGCGACGGCCGCTTCGAGAACGTGCGCCAGATCCCGTGCCGGGCAATGAATAGCTGCGTCGTGGGCCTGCTTGGGACCGATCTATGCGCCGCCCGGCTTGCGAGAATAATCACCGCTTCATTCGGATCGACGATTCTGTACCACGATCCCATCGATCAACCGAAGGATTTTCCCGGGCAGTCCGTGACCTTCGCAGAGCTGCTGGCCCGCTCCGATGTCCTTTCGGTGCATCTGCCGTTGACCACCGCCACGCGTGCAATCATCAACGCCGACCGACTTGCCTCAATGAAGCGTGAGAGCGTTCTGGTCAACGTCACCCGAGGCGCGACGGTAGACACCACCGCCCTGGCCGACGCGCTGAAACGCGGCGTCATCGCCGGCGCAGCCCTCGACGTCTTTGAAACCGAGCCGATCCCGCTCCATCACCCCCTGCGCCGTTCTCCTAATTGCGTCCTCACTCCCCACGTCGCCGGCATGACGCAGGAAGCCCTCGACGAGCGCTGCAGCGTCGCCGACGACGTCATCCGCGTCCTCCAGGGCGAAGCCCCGAAATATTCGGTTGGCTCCGTCTGAAGAAATTCGGCGCTCGCTCCCGTCGCTTGACGGTGAGGCCGGCAATTTCTATTCTTTGGAATTCCTGACGTGCTGGGGGGAAAGGCGTCGCATCGCAATCCATCGGCACGCTGAAGCGTCGAAATACGTGCGAATGCGGGAGAAATCTATATGGCTGTGAAAGTGGCGATCAACGGCTTCGGACGCATCGGACGACTCGTGGCCCGCGCCATGGCCATGCGCAAGGGCCAGTTCGACCTCGTCGCCATCAACGACGTCGGCTCCTCCTCCAAAGTCCACGCGCATCTCTTCAAATATGACAGCGTCCACGGCGTCTTCGACGGACAGGTCTCCCACGACGAAAACAGCATCTCCATCAACGGCGACCGCGTCCGCGTCTGCGCCGAAAAGAACCCCGCCAAGCTGCCCTGGAACGACCTGGGCGTCACCGTCGTCATCGAGTCCACCGGCGTCTTCACCGGCCGTGCCAAGGACGGCAAGCCCGGCTACGACGACCACATCAAGGCCGGCGCGAAGAAGGTGATCCTCTCCGCTCCCGCGAAGGACGAGATCGACGCGACGGTCGTCCTTGGTGTCAACGATGACACACTCAAGCGCGAACACACTTTCGTCAGCAACGGAAGCTGCACGACCAACTGCCTCGCCCCGATCGTGAAGATTCTGGTGGACAATCCGGACATTTTCGGCAAGAAAATCGAAGGCTTCATGACCACCGTCCACGCCTACACCAACGACCAGCGCATCCTCGACATGGTCCACGGCGAGGACCTCCTCCGCGCCCGCGCCGCCGCGACCAATATCATCCCCTCGTCGACCGGCGCCGCGAAGGCGATCGGCCTCGTGGTCCCCAGCCCCAATCTCACGCTCGACGGTTTCGCATTTCGCGTTCCCGTGGCGGACGGCAGCGTGGTCGACCTCACCGTTTCACTGGAAAAGTCGGTCGATGTGAAGGCGGTGAACGCCGTCTTCAAGAAGGCGTCCGAAAGCCCGCGATTCAAGGGCATTCTCGAATACTGCGACGAGCCGCGCGTCAGCTCCGACATCGTGCGCAACCCCCACAGCTCCATCTTTGACTCCACCCGCACCATGGCCAAGGGCAACATGCTCAAACTGGTGAGCTG
>DATMEE010000496.1:0-8030 GCA_035557035.1 Phycisphaerae bacterium | reverse complement strand
AATCTCGATTTACTGATGATCGCTTCCGGCGTCCTGAGCGCCATCATGTTCGCGCCAAATCTGACGCTGTGCGCCGACTTGGCGCCGAGCGATCAGCGAGGCGCTGCGTTTACAGGTTTCAACATCGCCGGCTCGTTCGGGTTCATTATTGGGCCGTTGTTCGCCGGTGCCGTCTACACATGGTTCGTCCGACACACGCCCCCGCTTTCCGCGTATCAGAGCACGTTTATTCTGACCGGCGCCGCGCAGGTGATTTGCGGCCTGATAACCCTTCCGATGCTTCTTCGGCTCAAACGCCGCGGCTTGACATACTGATCCCTACGCTTGAAACCAATCAAGGCGGGCTTTTCGGCTTGCTCTCGGTAGTGCAATGCCTTGCGTTCTAGTCCCGGCGCCGGACAATACGCCGGCAACGAAATTTTCCACGAACAATCAATCCACGGAGCCTTCAATGACCCGATCATCGATAAAATCAGCGGCATTCGCGACAGGCCTCCTGGCCGCGCTCGTGCTGGCGGCAAAGTCCTCCGGCCAGCCCGATTCGCCACCGGCCGGGTCGAGAGGAACGGCAAACTCCTCGGCTTCCGACTGCTGCATCGGTATCGTGGATTTCGTGCGCATTTTCAACGAGTGCGAGCAGATCAAGGACCTCAACGAAGCCCTCCGCAAGCAGGAAGTCGATGTGCAGGCCGAGGCCAAGCAGCGGCAGGACGTCATTGAAAACAAACAGGTTGAACTCAGCGCGTTCAAGACCGGCTCGCCCGACTACCAACAGCGTAGGAAGGATCTGATCCGCCTGGGCACCGAAGCCAACGTGTGGCTCAAGGTGTCGGAACAGGACCTCGAAAACCAGAAATTCGACTGGACAAAAGTGGTGTATCAGAAGGCGGTTGAGGTGGTGAGCAATTTATCGCGCGAGCGCGGACTGAAGGTGGTGCTACAGTACAAGGAATTTTCTCCTGATGACACGGACCAGACGCTGGCATCGATTCGTCGCATGATTCAGGAGCGCGCCGTGGTGTACGCCGAAAACGACACCGACATGACCGATGAAGTCATCAAGCGGCTCAATGAAACGTATCGCGCGGCCGGCGGCAAAAAGCAGTTGGAGCCTTCGGCGCCGGCCGCCCCGGCGTCCGCCCCATAGCAGTTAAGGAAGCCGCGGCCCGTGATCGAAGGCGGCACTAAACAGGCAAGCGTCGCCCGGTCCATTCACCGGCCAGTTCCCAGCGAACGGATGTCTCCCCGATGAGCCCTGTCCGATCCAAGAGCTTCTCCGTCGAAGAAATCGCCAGTCGCTGCGGTGCGACCCTGGCTGGAAATGGCGACTTTGCATTAACGATCATTACGCGCATCGCCGGCTTGGACGAAGCCGACGAACATTCCATCACCTGGCTCGCAAACCCCAAATACGCCGAACGGCTTTCCCATACCCGCGCCGGGGCGATATTCGGGCTTGAGAAGCTCGTAGGCGCTCACCCCAGAGGCCTGATCGTCGCCGATCCGGAAGCCGCCATCGCCACGCTTCTTGAAGTCTTTCACGAACCTCTTTTTGCCCCTGCCACGGGGATCCATCCCACGGCGATCGTCGATCCAACCGCACGCATCGGGGCGAATGTCGCAGTCGGCGCATACACAGTCATCGGGCCCGGCACCGAGATCGGCGACCGATCGGTGATCCACGAAGGTGTCAGCATCGGGCGCGAGGTCGACATCCGGCAGGACGTCGTCATCCACGAGCGCAGTGTCATCTACGACCGATGCGAGATTGGCAATCGCGTCATTATCCATGCCGGCGTCGTGATCGGCTGCGATGGTTTTGGCTATATCTTCCGGGACAACCAGCATCGAAAGTTGATGCACGTGGGGTCGGTCATCATCGAAGATGACGTGGAGATCGGAGCAAACTCCTGCGTCGATCGCGGAAAACTCGGTCCTACGCGGGTCGGCCGCGGAACCAAGATTGATAACCTCGTCCAGATCGCACATAATGTGCAACTTGGACCGCTGTGTATTGTGATCGCCCAGACCGGCATCGCCGGCAGCGTGAAGGCTGGGACCGGCGTCGTCTTCGGGGGGCAGGCTGGCGTGCGGGATGGCGTGACGCTGGGGGATAAGGCGCAGGTCGGTGCGCGCTCAGGGGCGATGGAAGATGTCGCTGCCGGCGTCACGATCGTCGGTAACCCCGGCCAGCCCCAGACAAAGGCTTTTCGTGAAATTGTCGCCATCCGCGACTTGCCCCAGCTAGTTAAGCGGGTCGCGGCGCTTGAAAAACGAGTGAAGGAACTTGAAGCCCCAGCAGACGATTGAGAACCAGGCCGAGATCCGCGGTCGCGGCCTCTTTACCGGCGATGACGTGATCGTGCGCTTCAGGCCGGCGCCGACTGATTCCGGCGTCACCTTCGTTCGGACGGAAGGGCCGGCGACCTCACGCATCAAAGCCCATGTCTCCAATGTCACCAAGAGATCACGCCGTACGGCGCTGAAGAACGGAACCCTCGCGGTCGAAACGGTCGAGCACTGTCTGGCAGCGCTTTATGGCCTGGGCATCGACAACATCGAAGTTGAAGTAAACGGCGGCGAGCTTCCCGGCGGGGACGGCAGCAGTCTGCTGTTCGTGGACGCCCTCAAGTCCGCCGGCGTTCTAGAGCAGGACGCCCCCCGCCGTCCGCTTCGCATCACGGAGACGATCCGTGTCGCGGACGGCGAAGCCGAGTTGATTGCCGTCCCCACGGACGCCGATGCACTCGACATTCTTTACGATCTGAATTACGGCGAAAACTCGGCAATTCCGCGCCAATTTCTGGCGATCCGCCTGACCGATGTCGCGTTCTGCAACGACATTGCACCCGCGCGAACTTTCCTTTTGGAGGAAGAAGCCAGGCAGTTTCGAGCAGCAGGCCTCGGCGCGCATTTGACGTATGCGGATGTCGTCGTGATTGGTCCGCACGGGGTCATCGACAACGAATTGCGCTTTCCCGATGAGTGCGTGCGGCACAAGATTCTGGACCTTATCGGCGACATCTATCTCGCCGGGCGACCCTTATACGGTAAGGTCATCGCCACGCGCAGCGGCCACGCGCTGAATCATGAACTGGTGCGCAGGCTGATCGAGTCCGTTGATCGGCGTGATCGAAACGACAAGCTCGCAAAAAAAGTGGCCATTGACGCCGCGGGGCTTCACCGAATCCTCCCGCATCGGTTTCCGTTCCTGCTGATCGACCGGGTGGTCGAGATGCAGGGCGATCGCCGGGCAATCGGGATAAAAAATGTCTCAATTAACGAACCCTTCTTTCAAGGGCACTTTCCGGCTCAGCCAATTATGCCCGGCGTGCTGGTAATTGAGGCCATGGCCCAACTTGCGGGAATCCTGCTATCGCAGAAATTGGAGCACGCCGGAAAAATTGCCGTGCTTTTGTCGATGGATCATGTAAAGTTCCGTCGCCAGGTCGTCCCTGGGGACCGCTTGGTATTGGAAGTGGAAACCCTTAGAGTTAAGGCCCGCACCGGGCACGTCCGGGCGACCGCCAGCGTGGACGAAGCGCTGGTGGCGCAAGCGGAAATTAAGTTTATGCTGGTCGATGCGGAACCGGCCTCGTAGCCTCGCATGCTAGCGCGGTGCTTTCTATCGGACCGCGAGCGAGTCGGACCGCAGCAGTTTAGAATCGGCGGCGCGAAAAGGCGTAGTGGAAGACCCTTTCGCACAGCGGTATCGTTGAGGTGGACCTTCACGTATTGCTGCGATGGCATTTCTTCCGACGTTTCTGTCAGCAGGCCGCATTCGCAAAGTAAGTGCTGAATGACCAAGATCGCTCCCACCGCCACGGTCGATCCGAAAGCCGAACTCGGCGCGGATGTTGAAGTCGGGCCGGGTTGTTACGTCGGACCGAAGGTTCGCCTCGGCCAGGGCTGCCGCTTGATCGCAAACGTCACCCTGCTCGGAAAGACGCGAGTCGGCCAGGGCAACGTTTTCTACCCCCAGGCCGTCATCGGGGCTCCGCCCCAGGATTTGAAATACCAGGGGGCCGACACCGAACTGACCATCGGCGATTACAACGTCTTTCGCGAGTCCGTCACCGCCCATACCGGCACCGAGCTGGGCGGCGGCGTCACAGAAATCGGCAATCACAACCAGTTTCAGGTCGGGACTCACTTGGGGCACGATGCCCAAGTCGGCAGCCACTGCGTTTTCTCAAATCTCGTTCAAATCGCCGGCCACGTTCATATCGAAGATTACGTGACCGTCAGCGCCCTCGTCGGCGTGGGGCAATTCGTCACCCTGGGCCGAAATTGTTTCATCACTGGCGCCGCCCGCTGCTCGGCCGACACGCCTCCCTTTGTGATCCTAAGCCACGAGGGAATGATTCAGGGCATCAATGTAAAGGGCCTGGCCCGCTGGGGCTTCGCGGACGGAACGGTGCAGCAGCTCCGCGAACTCTGCAAGCTCGTCTTCCCCCGCAAAAACGCCATGCCGAATGACTTTCGTCCTCGAAGCCTCTATGCCTTGCTGCCCTGGCGCCGGCAGCAGACCGACGGCGTCGCCACCATGGCCAAGCGCCTTCGAGAGGCCGAGTCGCGCTGCTTCAACGACGAGTATTGCAAATACATGCTCGAATTTCTCAAGCGATCGATTCAGAACGGTGTTCATGGCCGTTATCTCGAGTCGCTCCGCCGCGACGGCCAGGCGCCCAAGGCCAAGTTCTTCCAGGCCGCCGATATCCCCTCCTCCATCCCCACCAGAATGTCGCGGGAAGTCGCCGGCGTTCGGAGCGACCCGGCGTGACGACTCAAAAAACGCGCGTCGCTGTCATCGGCGTCGGGCACATGGGCCGCCACCACGCACGGCTTTACGCCGAGCTTCCGCAGGCCGAGCTGGTCGCCGTCGTCGACACCCACCGCGAGAAGGCCGCCCAATATGCCGCGGAATATCACGCCCGCGCCCTTTCAACGATCGATGAGCTGCCCGATGACGTGCAGGCCGTGACCGTCGCCGTTCCGACGATTTACCACCGTCGCCTCACCGAAACCCTGCTGCAGCGTGGCATCGCCGTTCTCTGTGAGAAGCCGATCGCACCCTCGGTGGAAGACGCCGAGGCCATGCTCGCATGTTCCCGACGAACCGGCGCATTGCTCACCGTGGGCCACACGGAACGATTCAACCCGGTGGTACGGGCCTTGAGCAGGCTCGACATCCGCCCCAAATATATTGAGACGACCCGCATCAGCCCGTTCCGTTTTCGTTCCGCCGACATCGGCGTCGTGGCCGACATGATGATCCATGACATCGACATCGTGCTGCACCTGGTGAAGTCGCCGCCGGTCCGCGTCGACGCGGTGGGCGTCAACGTGCTGGCGAAACATGAAGATGTGGCCAATGCCCGCGTGGTTTTCAAGAACGGCGCTGTCGCGAACATGGCGGCATCCCGCCTGGCGCTCAAGACCGACCGCAGACTCCGTGTTTTCAGCGAGACCGCATATCTTTCGGTCGACTTCCAGCGAAAAACCGGGGTGGCGATCACCCGAGATGCCAATCTCGACATCCTTTCGCTCGCGAAGGACAAGGACATCGACGATCTCTCACAGATGGCCAACATCGACTTCGGCGAGCTCGTCAAGGTCGAGCCGCTGATCGTCGACGACGTCGAGCCGCTCCGCGCCGAAATCGAGGCATTCCTCGACAGCGTCGCCACCGGCAAGCCGCCGATTGTCACGGCCGAGGATGGTGTGGCCGCTGTGAAGCTGGCCAACGACATCGTTTCAGCCCTTCATGCTCATCAATGGGAAGGCGAAGCGGGCGCTTCGTAACTCCTCACTACTTTCGGCCTATATTCCTTGCTACTGACATTCGCATCGCGAAGACGCGTGCAATGGGGGCACCGGCTTAATCCTCGCTCTTGGCATCCCCGCGGGCGAAGATGCTCGCCACGTAGTTCAGCACGTCCGTAGCGCTCTGCTCGTTGTACCCGAAGTACTTGATCAGCCGCTGCTTCACAACGTCGATCTTCGCCTGCGTCTCGTCGTCGATGACGCCGCTGACCACGTTTTTCAACTTGATCGTGTCGCGCTGATCCTCGAACAGCTTCAGCTCCAGCGCCTTGTGCAGACGGGCGTTGGTGTTGTAGTCGAACTTCTTGCCGTCGAGCGATAACGCTCCGATGTAGTTCATGATCTCCTGGCGGAAATCGTCCTTGCGGCTGTCGGGGATGTCGATCTTCTCCTCGATGGAGCGCATCAGCCGCTCATCCGGTTCCTCGTCGCGGCCGGTGTATTTGTTTCGCACTTTTTCACGCTGGGTGTAGGCTCGCACGTTTTCGATGTAATTCGTGGCGAGACGGCGGATGGCGTCTTCGTCGGCGCTGATGGCCCGCTGGACTTCGGACTTCAGAATATCCTCGTACTCTTCGCGCACGACGTTGAGCAGTTCTTTGTATTCCTTCTTCAACTCCTCATCGCTGATGAGTGAGTGGTGCGACAGGCCGCCCTCCAGCTCGTTCATGACCATGAAGGGATTGATGCCCTTCTCCTTGATGGCCTGATCGCTGACCAGCGAGTTTGAAATCTTGTCCTGAATGTAGCGCGGACTGATGCCCTGCATGCCCTCGCGCGGGGCCTCTTCCATCAGCTCGCGGACGCTGTCCTCGGTGAATCCCGGAATGCTCTTTCCGGTGTACAGCTTCAACTTCTGAAGCCGCGTCAGGCCGGCCTTCTTCGGCTCTTCGATGCGCGTCAGCACCGCCCACATGGCCGCGACTTCGACGGTGTGCGGGGCGATGTGCATGCCGCGCACCCGCTCCTTGTTGAAGTCCTTCTCGTAAATATGGATTTCGTCCTCCAGCACCACGTTGTAGGGCACGTCGATCTTGATGGTGCGGTCGCGGAAGGCCTCCATCAGCTCGTTGTTCTGCAGCTTCTTGTACTCGGGCTCGTTGGTGTGGCCGATGATGACCTCGTCGATGTGGGTCTGGGCGAATTTCTTGGGCTTGATCATGTGCTCCTGCGAGGCGCCGAGCAGGTCATAAAGAAACGCCACGTCGAGCTTCAGCGCTTCGATGAATTCGATCATGCCGCGGTTGGCGATGTTCAATTCGCCGTCGAAGTTGAATGCCCGGGGATCGGAGTCCGATCCGTACTCGGCGATCTTGCGGAAGTTGATGTCGCCGGTCAGCTCGGTGGAATCCTGGTTTTTTTCGTCCTTGGGCTGGAAGGTGCCGATGCCGCGGCGGTCCTTCTCGCTGATGATGAACCGCTTGACGATGACGTGGTCCATCACCTTCTTCCAGTTGCCGTCGTAGCGCTTGAGCAAATCTTCGAAGGTGCGCCGGCAGAACGGGTCGAGATCGCCCTCGACGATGACGTGCTGCTCGGGGGGAAGGTTCTCGTTCAGGACGGCCAGCACTTCGCGCCGGGCGCGCAAGGGAATGAGCTTCAGGGGCTCCTCGTTCATCGGGCAGGGCACGATGTCGAAGTCGCCGTCAGCACGAGGCAGGCGCCAAGAGAAGGTGTACATCTTGCCTTCCTCCAGCCGCGAATAATTCTCCAGGCCCTTCTTGATCAGCCGGCAGATCGTCGACTTCGCCGAGCCGACCGGGCCGTGCAGCAGCAAAATGCGCCGCTCGGTGCCATAACCCTGCGCGGCCGACTTGAAGAAGTCGACCAGGTGCATGAGCGAGCGCTCCAGGCCGAAGATCGCGTCGTGTCCCTGGTCGATGGGATCGGTGAAGAAGAGGTAGCGGGCGAACTCGCGGCGGAACTTGGTCCGCCGCTCGGTGCCGAACTGCATAATCATGTCGTAGATGCGCTGAAAGGCGTTGCGCGCCACCTTGGGGTTCTTGGTGACGATGTCCATGTAATCGTCGAAGGTGCCTTCCCAGTGCTCGTCGCGAAACCCCTGCGGGTCCAGGCGCTTGTCCACCAGGTCGTAGATTGCATTCTTGGCGGCCATGTCTCGAAGCCTCCCAACGCGAGTCGTTGCAAAAACCGCGCATCAGCGCGCACCAGATCGACTCCTTCTAAAATCGGCCGACCATTCG
>DATMEE010000495.1:0-7217 GCA_035557035.1 Phycisphaerae bacterium | reverse complement strand
CTCGCCGTGGCGGCCGTTCCGGCCGGCGTGGCGCTGGCCATCCGTGGTCTCGAGCCGGTTCCGCTCGCCGATTCGGCGCTGCAGGCCGCGCCCATCATGATGATCAGCAACTTCCCCGAAGCCCAGCAGGCCTCCGTCGCCGCCGGCGGCGTGCCCGGTTTCGGGAAGAACTCGATCTTCGACCCCGCCACGCGCGATCGGCTCTCTCAGTATCTCGCGGCGAAGGCCAAGTAAGCCGCGACCCCACGCCGAGTGCTTTTCATTTAGGTATTCCCGGAGCCTGCGATTCCCTGCTTCCGGGAAAAACTCGCCTGAATCGCCAAATTTGGGGTGGGGAAAGCGGTGAAAATATCCCAGTCGTCCAAATTGGTGCAATTTCGCACAGGCGTCGCGACATCTTTCTTTGGCTCATAGTCTCAACGTCCCGATGCGCGCCTCACGGCCCCCGTCAGCCCGTTGGGCCGAATAACTCGGGATAACCTTCATTCCTCTTGACTGCCAGCACTTTCAAATATTTTTTTCAAGAAAATTTGCCTGCTCCAATTTTCGGTGTATCTTTAGCGTGGTAGTAGTAAATAACACCCACCCCCCGCACTCGGCCCCGCAAAGCCGTGGGGTCCAGCCGGCTGGTGAAGGACGACAGAGCGACCGTCCGGAGCCAGCCACGATCGAAATCCTGACGAGTCGTCCATCGGCAACAGGACGGGCACGGTTGATCGCGTGTACGGTGCTTCGTGCACCGCGCGATTCACTCTCCCAACCCAAACAGTTGTTGCCACACCAGCGGCCCTTGGAGGCTGCAGGGAGTCAAAAATGAACAGGGAAGTTGGCTCGACCAACGCTGAGGGTAGTGCGGACCCCAGAATCCCGACGGCCGGAGAACCCTCCTCCGCCGTCCTGAAGAAGCTGCAGGCCGTGGAACGGCTGCGACTCAAGCGGCTTCTTGGCAAGCCCTTCGAGTACATTCATCATCCGAGTTTTGATACGGCCGGCACGGGGCAGAAGCTCTTCGCCGAAGACTTTACGGTGCAGGCGCACTCGACGCGGCCCTGGTGTAACGCCGCCGAAATCGACGCGATCGAGTTCGACCCGTCGCTGCTCAAGCCGATCACCCTGACGACGCCGCAGGAGCAGACGCTGTTTCTCCGGTTGAACTATGCCCGATTCCGAATCGACCGCCTGTTGACCAGGTTCGCCCATAAGCAGTTGAGCGAGCAGGCCACGCACGAGATTCTCTGGTGGCAGAACAAGGTCGAGCGGCTTCGCGGCGAGATCGTCAAGGCCAACGTGCCGCTGGTCCTGGCGATGGCCAAGCGCACGCGCCTGGGCAACATCGACTACGCCGAGCTGATCAGCGAAGGCAACATGGCCCTGTTGCGGAGCGTCGATAAGTTCGATTGCAGCCGGGGGTTCAAGTTCAGCACCTATGGCTGCCGCGCCATTCTCAAGAGTTTCAGCCGGGTGGCGATGAAGATCGGCCGCTATCGCGGGCGGTTTCCGGTCGAGTTCGACCCGACCCTCGAGCGCAGCGACTTCGCCGACCACCAGCACGACACGGTCACGACGGATTGCCTGGACGAGCTTCGCGGAATTCTCCGCGAGAACTCGGCTTCGCTGAATGACGTTGAAGTGAAGGTCATTCAGGCACGCTTCGCCCTAGGCAACGTGCAGGGGGCGCCGGGCGACGGCCCGCAAACCCTGGAGCAAGTGGGCATGTTGATCGGGGTGACCAAGGAGCGCGTGCGGCAGATCCAGAACCGGGCGCTGTCGAAGCTTCGCGAGAAACTGCAGAAGGATTTTCTCGCGGCCTAGTAGCTGCTTCAGAACCCCGCACGGAAGTGCGGGGCAGGCCCACCACTTCCGTGGTGGGTTCTGAATCACATACGAGCAATCAAAGGCCGTCCCTCGGGGCGGCCTTTTCTTTTATAGTGGCCCGCCGTGAATCACCCGACACAAGCCGCCGACGCCGACGCCCTTCGCGCGGCCGAAGAAATCCGCGCCGGCATCAAAGGCGACGTTCGGGCCGACCAGCTCTCCCGGGCAATTTACGCGACCGACGCGAGTATTTATGAGATCGTGCCCGACGCCGTGGTGATGCCGCGATGCGTTGGGGATGTGCAGCACATCGTGCGTGCTTGCGCGAAGCATCGCGTGCCCATCACCGCCCGCGGCGGCGGCACGGGGCTGACCGGCGGCGCGGTCAATCGCGGAATGATCGTCGACTTCTCGCGGCACATGAATCGCACCCTGGAAATCGACGCAGTGAATCGCCGCGCTCGCGTCGAGCCGGGCGTCGTGCTCGACGAATTGAACACCGCACTTCTGCCGCACGGATTGCACTTCGCGCCTGACGTGGCCACCAGCAGCCGTGCGACCATCGGCGGCATGATCGCCAACAATTCGTGTGGCGCGCATTCGGTGATGTATGGCCGGACGGTCGATCACGTGCGCTCGCTCGACGTCGTGCTGGCAGATGGATCGCGGGTGGAATGGGGAGCAATAGCAAATAGCGAATTCAGAATTGCGAAAGGGGGCGACGACCCTTCTTCGTGTTGCGAGCGAGCGCTTGTTGAGGTTGCTGCTGAGTACCAACGCGAAATTGAAGCGCGGTTTCCGAAGGTGATGCGGCGCAATGGCGGCTACGCACTGGACCGCCTGAAGTTGGACGACGCCGGCCGCGTCAATACGGAGACGATCCTCTGCGGAAGCGAGGGAACGCTTGGGCTGGTTGTCGGGGCGACGCTCAATCTCGTGCCCCTCCCGAAACACAAAGGCATGGTCGTCGCCCATTTTCACGACCTGCTTGACGCCCTCGGCGCGACACCCGCTACGCTGGAACACAAGCCGGCCGCGGTCGAACTGCTCGACTATCTCATTCTCGATGCCGCGCGGGCCAACCCGATCATGAGCCGGCGGCCGTGGCTGCTCGAAGGCGCGCCGAAGGGCGTTCTCATCATCGAGCTGTATGACGAAGACGCGACACAGCTCCTGCAACGCCTGACGGGCGTCGCGGCCGACCTGAAATCGCGCGGCATGGGTTACGCCTGGCCAATTCTCACCACCGCCGCCGATCAGGAGAATCTCTGGCACATCCGCAAGAGCGGCCTGGGGCTGTTGATGTCCACGCCCGGCGACCGGCAGACTTATGACTTTGTCGAGGACACCGCGGTCGATCCATCGAAGCTGCGCGACTACATCGCCCGTTTCATGCAGGTGCTGCGCGAGGAGGGCGTGCCGGAGGCCAGCTACTACGCCCACGCCAGCGTCGGCTGCCTGCACGTCAAGCCGATTCTCAACCTTAAGAGCGCGGGCGACATCGAGAAGATGCACCGCATCGCCGACCGTATCAGCTCGCTGGCGCTGGAGTTCGGCGGCACGATGACCGGCGAGCACGGCGACGGCATCCTGCGCTCCTGTTGGCTGGAGAAGATGTATGGGCCGAAGATCGTGGAGGCTTTTCGCAAAATCAAGACCGCGTTCGATCCACTGAACATTCTCAATCCCGGAAAGATCGTCGATCCCTACCCGATGCTGGGCCATTTCCGCTACGGCGCCGATTATCGCGCGGCCGACGTGCCGACGACGCTCGATTTTTCGCAATATGGCGGCATGGCGGGAATGGCGGAAATGTGCAGCGGCGTCGGCCAGTGCCGCCAGAAACTGGTCGGCACGATGTGTCCGTCATACATGGCGACGGGCGACGAGCGGCACACGACGCGGTCGCGAGCGAATGCCCTTCGCATGGCACTCTCGAACCGGGACGCCATTCGCGGACTGGACGACCCGGCGCTCGACGATGTGATGGACCTGTGCATCAGTTGCAAGGCGTGCAAGAGCGAGTGCCCCACCGGCGTGGACATGGCCAAGCTGAAGGCCGAGTGGCAGTGGCAGAAAATCCGTCGCGAAGGCGTGCCGTTGCGCAGCCGGATCGTGGCAAACGTGCATCGGCTGGCGCGCCTCGGAAGCCTTTGGCCGGGATTGGCGAACGCCCTCGCGCAGAATGGCCTGATGCGCGTGCTGGCGGATCGGCTGACGGGATTTGACCCGCGGGTGCCGCCGCCGCGATTTGCGCCGATGACTTTTCGGGACTGGTTCAAACGACGAAATCGAAAACCGGCAAGAGACGAGGCGGGTAAGTCCGTGATTTATTTCGTGGACACCTGGACAAACTTCTTTACGCCGCAGGTCGGGATTGCCGCGGTGCAAATCCTAGAATCGCTCGGGCTGAAGATGATCGTTCCGCCGACAACCTGCTGCGGCCGGCCGGCAATCAGCAAGGGAATGCTGGGGCATGCCCGCAAGCTCGCGGCCACAAATATCGAATTGCTTGCCCAGGGGACAGAACAGGGGGCGTCGATCCTGACGAGCGAGCCAAGCTGCTATTCGGCCATCGTGGATGAGTGGCCGCAGCTTGTGCGAACAGAATCGGCCCGGAAGGTGGCGCAGGCCGCCCGGCCATTCGTATCCTTCGTCCTTGAGGCGATACAGGCCAGCGAATCGCTTCGAGCTTCGCTGAGGCCGATGGCAGAATCGATTCTCCTGCACGGGCACTGTCACCAAAAGGCACTATACGGAACGGCAGATGCGCTAACCCTGCTGCGGATCGCAACAAGCGGTGACGTCCGCGAGATCAACAGTGGCTGCTGCGGGATGGCCGGCTCCTTTGGACACGAGCGCGAGCACGTTGAAGTCGCCCGATTAATCGGCGAACAACGATTGTTTCCCGCCGTGCGCCAGCGCGGCGCATCGGGGATCGCGGTGACCGGGTTCAGTTGCCGGCATCAGATAGCTCATCACGCCGGCGGCCCAAGCCGGCATGTCATGGAAATCGTGGCGGATGCGGTGACAGGACCGAGTCAGCAGAGATAGTTCATTCTGGTTTGTTTTTATTGACGCGCAGCTCATCTTCTGAGATTCCAAGCTCGGCGAGAGTCGCGTCAAAACCCTTCATCGCCCCGCATTCAGGGCAACGAGGGAGACTCAGGCCCCGCACCGGATAACCGCATCGAACACAGGCTTCGCCACGCATTCGAGACTCTCTGATGGCGTTGCGTTTTTCAAACCATCGCCCGATCATCTTTCGCCCACTTCCCAGAACAAAAAGAAATACAACAACACACCCAACGCTGATCACTGCCATAATGGCTGTCGGAATCATGCGCGCCCCGATGTTTGAAACGGCCCATGCCGCGCATGGACCCAATGTTCACGCGATGCGGCGCATCATTTCGCGGGTGATCGGCTCGATGGCGCGGGCGCTGAAGTCGAACTTCACGCCGGCCGCCTCGAAGAGTCTCGGCAGCGGCTTCGTGCCGCCGAGGGCCAGGCCGGAGCGATATTGTTGCACGGCGCGGGCGTAGTCGCGCTGCGAGTTGAGCCAGACACCGAGCGCGCCCAGTTGGGCGATGCCGTATTCGACGTAATAAAACGGCACGGTGAACGGGTGCTGCTTGCGATGCCAGTCGAAATCGCGGGCCGATTCGTAACCCGTGTAATCAATCCAGCCGCCGAAGCGATCCACGAGCGCCGACCATGCGATGCGGCGATCCTCGCGTGTGTGATTGGGATGCGCGTAAACCCAGTGCTGAAGCTGGTCGATCGTCGCCATATATGGAAAAAACCGCACGATGCCGTCGAGATGGTCGGCCTGCGCCCGGCGATGGTCCTGTTCGCTGTAAAACGCGTTGAGCCACGGCAGTGACAGTAACTCCATCGCCATCGAGGCGACCTCCGAAAACTCGATCGGCGCCTCGCGCAGCTCCAGCAGCGGCTCGGCGCTCGCGGCAAAGGAATGAAACGCGTGGCCGCCCTCGTGCAGCAGTGTTTCCACGTCGCGCTGCGTGCCGACGGCGTTCATGAAGATGAAGGGCAGGCGGCGCCCCTGAAACATATTCATATAGCCGCCCGGGGCCTTTCCCTTGCGGCTTTCGAGATCGAGCAGTCTCTCGCGTTGCATTCTGCGAAACTGCTCGCCGAAAAGCGGGTTCACCTTGTCGAAGACTTTCTCCGCGGCCGCAACCAGTTGCGCCTCGCTCTCAAACGGCGCCAGCGGGCTACGCCCTTCCGGATCGACCTGCATGTCCCACGGCCGAAGGCGATCGACGCCAAGCTGCCGTTTTCGCGTCTCGGCGAGCTGCCGCGCGGCCGGCACTACGATTTCCGCGATGGAATTCGCAAACGCCTCGCAATCGCCCGGCGTGTAGTCGAAGCGTTGCATCTCCTTGAACATGAAGTCGCGATAACTGGCGAACCCTGCATTGAGGCCGATCCGGTGGCGCACGCGGATCATCTCGTCGTAAATCCGCTCGATCTCCTCGCGCGATTCGGCCCACTTCGCGGCGATTTTCTCCCCGGCCTCCTGCCGCACGGCGCGCTCTGTCCCTTCGAGGTATCGCCCCATCTGCTGCATGGTCTGCTCGCGGCCATCGTGCTGGAGGGTCATGCCGCCGATGAGCTTCTGATACTGCTGGCGAAGCTTGTCGTCTTCGGTGTGCAGCGGGATGTTCTCCTCGCGGAAGATCGCGGTGCGGGCCTCGACCTGCCGCCAGAGAATCCCGTATCGATCGTTAGGCAAATCGGAGCGATGCACGGAGGCGAGCAGCTTCTTGTCCAGCTTGTGCTCCCAGCTTCGCGACAGCGGCTCGACGCTTTCGATAAAGTCGAGATACCGCTTCTCAAGCGCCGCGTCGTCGGTGTGGCACGTCATGTTGACATAGCGCTGCGAGCCTTCCTCATCGAGCCAGCTATCCAGTTCGGACCAGTCGAGGAGCCATTGCTCAAGCGCGTCCTTTGATTCGACCCGGCGCGTTTCAAGCTCGCGAAAACTTGATTCGACAACGGCCGCGTCGCCGAGATCGGCGTCGGCCGCGAGATAGCGGCGGACTGATGCTGGGTCTGGATTGGACATGAATCGCTCCTTGCGTTGAGACGGCATTATGACGCGAAGCGCGGGCCGATCAAAAGCCGACACGGTCGCGATTCGAGCAAGGAAGATTTCTTAGGGAGAAACGGGGTATACGCGCTTTTGACCGGATAGCGTACCCAGAGATCGAACATTCAGAATGTCAAATTTCAAATTTGAGATTTGAGATTTGAGATTACCTTTTCGCGGCGTAAAAAGGCGTGCGGCACCCCTGATGTATTGGCGCGGTCGAGGGGTGCCGCAGCGAGTGGAAGACTGATTTTCTCAGGCTGCTTTTTTCAACCGGGCAAACGCG
>DATMEE010000494.1:0-27813 GCA_035557035.1 Phycisphaerae bacterium | reverse complement strand
CGCTGGAGCCGGTGCGGGGGGTGATGATGTTGCCCAAGCCTTCAAAAAGGGCCTGACCGAGCCGTCGAAAGCCATCTTGTGAGTTCGCCGGATCTTCGATCGCCTGGGAAAGGCCTTCGACAAAACCCGGCTCGTAGCCTTCTCGGAACCGCTTGGCGATATCAGAATCCCAACATCCGTTCAGCACGGGAATTGCGCCAAACGTCATTGCGGCAAGCGCCAGTTTGAACTGACGAAAACGTCGTAAGTGCCGATTCATTGTTCGCCTCCCACGGCTAATCTAGCCGTCGCCGCCCTGGCGGGTCGGGTCCGTCGCTTTTATCGAAGGATTTGTTACTGCCAGGCGAGATTCCAAATGGGTAGTCACTCATATCGGACCGTCGCGCAGAAGTCGGCGACTATTCCAGCACCGTCTGCGTTCAGCTCAATCCTTTTCGACTCGGGGTGCGGAATCAGTTCGCGGTCAACTGAATCACCCTCCGCAGCGCCACGATAAATGACGTGTCGCCAGTTCAATCGACGCAGGATTCAACCGCCCCGCGTAAACGCGCTCATATGCTCCAAACAACGCAACAATTTCATCGCAGCGCCCTCGTCCTCATCGGCGCGTTCGCCGTGACCCTCTCCCCCGTGCCGGCCGAATCACCGGATTCCAACGCGCCGCCGGACGCCATGATTCGGCGCACCGTCAAGTCGTTCGATTTTGACGAACGAAAGCTGGGAAATTACGAAGCGATGCCCATGAACTGGCGGCAGATCGTCGAGCCGGGCTACCCGCGTTTCCTTGAGCCGAGGATCGATGACGACGTGGGCCATTCCTCACCGCCGTCTTTTCATCTGGCGCTGCGCGGGGGGAATATCGGCGCCGACTACATGGGCCGTGACGTGCCAATCGATTGGCGCTGCCCATACCGCCTCACGGCCTGGGTCCGGTGCGAGGGATTGAAAAGCGGAAGCGCGACGCTCTCAGTCTGTTACCTCGGGCCGAATTTCGAGCCGCTGGAGAAGGCCGAATACCACAGCAGGCCGGTTCGACAGTTGTCTGACGGTCCGGCATGGACCCGCGTCACGATCGATCTGCCCGGCGGAGTTGAACTCGCGAGGTGGGTGAGACTGTCATGTCGAGTGGAACAGGCGACTCAGAAGGAGCAGAAAGGTTCAGCTTTTTCTCCGATTGGACCGCGCGACCCACTGGGGCAGGCGTGGTTTGATGACATCAGCATTATTCGAATGCCCCGCGCCGAGTTGCGGCTGGGCGATGAAAACGGCATTTACAGCGGCGATTCCCCGATCGAGCTGAGGGCCGTGGTTCGCGACGTGCAGGGCGCGGACCTCTACGCGGAGCTGACAGTTGCCGACGCGGAATGGCGCATTGTTCAACGATTTCGCGTGCCGGTCCAGGCGCGTTCGAGCGAATCGTCGTCGTTCGAAGCTGTCGAGCTTCGTGGCGGCAAGTACTCGGCGACGCTTACGGTGAGATCGGGCGGGCTTGAGTTGATCCGCGCGGAGAAGTCGTTCGTTCGCCTTGTCCGTGGCAGATCAGACTACACCGTTCGACAGGGCGGTGAACGCAACGAACACGATACCGTGCGTGGCTGCCGGATCGGTGTAATCATGAATGATGACGCCGTGGAAAACCCGTCGGCAGCGCAACAATACGTCGACGTGCTGCGGCCGCTCTTCGTCAAGATTCCTGTTTGGCGCAGCGGGATGAGCGCCCGCGACGTGGTGGCCGGAACGCCGGACTTCGATCGCATGGTTGAATCACTTCACGGCGGAGGGATTCGGCTCGTGGGCCAGATCGCGTCCCCTCCTTCACATTTGGCGGAGCAATACGGGCCGGGGCGGCGTGGCCTGTTCGACATCCTCGCATCCGACCCCGCGAATTGGCGGCCCTATTTGGCCCTGGTCGTCACGCGCTACGGGTCGCACGTGCAGTATTGGCAACTCGGGACGGAGACCGGTGATGCGGTTCCCACTGGACCTGCATTGGAAACCGCCGCGCGACACATCGTGAATGAGATGCGACCGCTGATCGGCCCGGCGCGCCTCGCGGTGCCGGCGACGATGAGTCATGCGGCGGGGGCTCGAGCGCGGAGCGATGACATTCGATTGATCTCGTTTCCGAGTGGAAGGTCGGCGGCCGACTTTGCGAGAGAACTTTCCGCCACGAAGGGAAATTCCGGGGAGGTCTGGGCCAGCGTTCCGACGCTGCCGGAAACTCGATACCAACGCGTCGCGCGATTGAGCGACTATGCGCAGGCCATCTTGCAAGCGTGGTGTCATGGGATTGACTGTGTCTTCGTTGACATACCGTGGCGGAAGCGAACGGATGAATGGGGCGGCGAGGCGATGGAGCCCGTGGAGGAGCTGCTGCCGGTCCAAGCGCTGGGAGCGCACCTCACGGGTCTGACGCCGAAGGGACCGCTGAATCTGAATCGTGGCGTCACCGCATGGCTGTTCGCCGATGATTCGAATCAACACGGAGCGGTTGTGGCATGGACAGAGGCATGGCACGAGAACGTCCAGCGCGTCGCATTCGATTTTGAAGGCGGCGTGCGGACCATAGACCTCTGGGGCAACTCGGCCGACTGCCCACGCTCCGCGGACGGCAACGAGTTTTCCGTCGGGTTGATGCCCGTCATCGTCCCGATCGCGCAGCCTGATCGGGCCGCGATGCTCGCCAGCCTCAGGATCGATCCGGCCGTCCTGTCGCCCGCGATCGCGCGCCAGTCGCGAACGGTGGGCCTTACCAATACAACCAAGACGCGAATGCGCGGCGAACTTCGCCTGTCGATGCCGGCGGGATGGAGCTGCACGCCGAGCCGCCTGCGATTCGACCTGCCGCCGGGCGAAAACCTGTCCGTCCCGGTTTCGATTCGCGTGCCGAGCAACGAAGCCGCCGGGTGTGCCGTCATCAAGGGCCACTTACGGGAGGATTCGACACCGGAGTGGTCGACGGTGCTTCGCACCTGGATCGACGTCGAAACGCCGGATCTCGTCGTTGAAATCGCGGCGATGCGGGAGGGCGGTCACTTCAGGATCATTCACCGAGTGACGAATCGCAGCGCCGAATCCTTGAATCTAAGGACGGTTTTGATCCCGTCGGGCCTGCCTCGCCGCACCCAAAATCTGGCCGGCTTGGCCGCGGGCGAGACAGCCGTTCGTGAATACAAGATCGAGGCCGCCGCGCTGGAAGCGAATGTTCCGACGCGCGTGTCGGTGGAACAGGTCGGCGGGCCGCTGCGGCACAATGCGTTGCTCGATTTGAAATAATGCACGATCGTCCCGAACTCCTGTCATTCTGAGCGGAGCGAAGAAACCTGCCGGGGCCGCGGAGAGGACTCTGAATATGAGAAGGTTTCGCGCGCGGGACAAGACCCTTCGTCGCTGCCGCTCTTCAGGATGACGCCATGGCGACACATCGTGCCGCTCAACCTGAAATCGTCGGCAGCCGAACCGGTCCTCTGCGAAGCATGGCGCCATCATCGATGTACAGTATCGATCGGAGCGGCAATTCTCCACAGCCGATCAGGCGTTCGAACTGCGGAAGCGAGATCGCCATGCGCACGAATTCGTGGCGCATGCGCGACTCTTTCACGTACTTGATCTCGCGCCCGGTGGCCTGCAGGGCGTTTTGTTCATAGCATCGAATCGCGAATTGATTTTCCGGAAACACGACCAGCGAAACCAGCCGCGCGCCCAGATCCTGAAAGCCGCGGCACAGGAGGGCATGGACGAAGCGCCGCCCGAGCCCGCGCCCTCGAAAATGCGGGGCGATCACGAAGTGCCCGATCCAGAGATGCCCGGGTTCATTCGGCATTTCATTCAATTCACCATATCCGATGGGTGTCGCGCTGGAGGCATCCCAGAGGAGCATGCGGTTTCCGCCCGGCCGCTGCCATGCCATAACCTTCGGCGCCGAGAGCGGAGAAAGCGTACGCGGGGCGAGCCAGAGCAATTCTTTTTCATCCCGCACCCAGGACGCGACGGCGTGGGCGTAGAGCGGATCGAAATCGCATAGACAGAGCGATAGGGGCCGGGCGAGCCGAACAGCTCGAGCGCGCGAGACGACTCTCGGCGGAGCATCAGACGACTCCGGCGTTGGCTGAGGTTTCGCGGGTTGAATCATCTTGCCAGGACTCGCATCGTTCCGCCAACGCCGAACGCAAAAGAACCGCCTCGAACCCGCCGCCAGTTCATTCTTCGTCGAGCGTATGCCCGAGCTTGTCGCGCTTCGTGTTCAGATAGCGGCGGTTATCCGGGTTCGAGGCCACCCGCAGCGGCAACTGATCCACCACGTCCAGCCCATAAACCTGGAGGCGGCTGGTCTTCTTTGGATTGTTGGTCAGAATCCGAATCCGCCGCACGCCCAGGTCGCGCAGCATCTGAGCCCCGATGCCGTAGTCGCGCTTGTCGGCCGGAAAGCCGAGCCGCTGATTGGCTTCGACTGTGTCGAGGCCCTCGTCCTGAAGGCGATATGCGTGCAGCTTATTTCGCAGGCCGATGCCGCGACCCTCCTGCCGCAGGTAAAGAATCACGCCCTCACCCGCCGCTGCGATGATCTCCATCGCCCGATCCAACTGCTCGCCGCAGTCGCAGCGCGACGACCCGAACACGTCACCGGTCAGGCACTGCGAGTGGGCGCGGACGAGCACCGCGTGATCGACCGCGACGGCCTCGCCGTCCGGCCCGATGCCGCCGATGTTCCCCATGCACAGCGCGACGTGCGGCTCGACGTCGGTCATGGATTGAAACGCGTGCAGCATCCATGTGCCGTATCGATTCGTAAGTGGAATCGACTCGAGGCGGACGATCGATCGCTCGCGCTGCATGCGATATTCAATGAGCGACTCGATGGTGCAGATTTTCAGGCCGTGCTTGTTCGCGAACTCGACCAGATCGTCAAGACGGGCGATTTCGCCGTTTTCCTTCAGAATTTCGATGATGACGCCCGCGGGCTTCAGGCCGGCGAGCTGGGCCAGATCGATGCTCGCCTCCGTGTGGCCCGCTCGAACCAGTACGCCGCCGGGTCGGCCCTTGAGCGGGCTGATGTGGCCGGGGCGGTCGAAATCCGACGGCTTGGCGTCATCCGCGAGGCACCGCTTGATGGTCGTGCAGCGATCGGCCGCGGAGACGCCGGTGGTGATGCCGAACTGCGGCTTGACGTCGATGGAAATCGTGAAGGCCGTTCCGTGCTGGGCGGTGTTTTCGCTTGCCTGCGGGTAGAGGTGCAGCCGCTCGCACGTTTCCGCGGTCAGGGGAAGGCAGAGCTTTCCGGCGGCCTGGCGGATCATGAAGTTGATCATCTGCGGCGTGACCAACTCGGCGGCGCAGACGAGGTCGCCTTCGTTCTCGCGGTCGGCATCGTCGACGAGAATGACGAAGCGCCCGGCCTTGATCTCCTCGATCACTTCGGAGACCGGGGAGAATGGAGAGTTATTTGAATTGGACATCGAACACGGCTCCGTGAGGGGGTTTTGGTACTTCAGAATAGCATAGTGCGTTGCTCCGGTCGATAAGGTCGGTACTCATACACAGTGCATTCAACCGCAAGGTGGGTCGGTCTTTTGACCCACTTTTTTGGTGAATGAATGCCGATCGCGAGAAGGTGGGTGGATAAGGCTGACCCACCCTTCCGCCGCCACTGATGCCCGTACATGATGTTTGACGCCGGCCTTTGTGACGGAAAACCGGCGAGGTTATACTGCGTACAGGAATATGAGATACGAAACGTCGGCTGGACCGCCGCTTTGACCCTGCAAGCCACTGCGTTCCGATGATCCGTACCTTCGATCCTCCAGGATGAAAATGTTGAAAAATACCATGCCCTCGCCTCCTGAAGTCGATTCTCCGCCGCCGGTACCCGCCGTGGTTGATCCCCCTCGCCCGGAATCGCTCTTGAACCCCGAGGAACGGGCCGCCCGCGATACGGCGATACAGGAGTTTGTTGAGAGATTTGCCAAGGGGCCGGATTCGGACCTCTACGCCAACATGCTGCGGACCGTGTGCCGGCTGTCGCGCGACGGCACCCGGCGGGCGGAAGTGAAGCTGGTGGACAAGGCCTTGGCCGAGCTGCGCTATGCCTTCAAGATATTCGCTCCGTACGAGGAGTTTCCGAAGGTTTCAATTTTCGGATCGAGCCGCACGCCGGAGAATCACCCCGATTACCTGCAAGCCGTCCGATTCGCCGAGCGCATGCGCGAGTGCAACTGGATGGTCATCACCGGCGCCGGCGATGGCATCATGAAGGCGGGCCACGGCGGGGCGGGCGCCGACAAGAGTTTCGGCGTCGCCATCCGGCTGCCCTTTGAGCAACGCACCAACACGATCATCGAGGGCGACCAGAAGCTGGTGAATTTCAAGTACTTCTTCACTCGCAAGCTGATGTTCATGAAAGAAGCGCTCGCGGTGGCCCTGTTCCCCGGCGGCTTCGGCACGCAGGACGAGGGTTTCGAGGTACTCACGCTGGTGCAGACCGGCAAGACGGCGCTCGTGCCGATCGTGCTGGTCGATGCACCGGGCGGCACGTATTGGCAGCACTGGCGGACGTACGTCAAGGCCGAGCTGCTGCACACCGGCATGATCAGCCCCGAGGACATGCACCTCATCAAGCTGACCGACAAAGTCGAAGAAGCCGTCGATGAGATCATCACCTTCTACCGGCGCTTTCATTCCTATCGATACGTCAAAGATCGATGCGTGATGCGGCTGAACACGCCTTTGCCGCCGGGTTCTTTGGAGCACATTCAAAAGGAATTTGCCGGAATCCTGGATGGCGGAACCTACGAGCTGGGCGGACCGCTGCCGGAGGAAATGGAAAGCTGGCCCGACAAGCAGCGGCTGGTCTTCAAGTTCAACCGCCGTTCGCATGGGCGGCTGCGGCAGATGGTGGATTACATCAATCGCGTCGATCTTCACGCGCCCGCCGCTCGGAGCGGCTCTTAATCGAACGAGGAGCAGAGATGTTTCAAAGGGGACTGTTGGTCCTGTTGCTCATGGCGCCGCCCGCGGTGACGGCGATCGTCACGCGGCTGAACGAGCTTCCGCGGCGCTTCGCCGAAGTCGTGCCGGCGACGATTTATCGCGGCGGACGGCCGACGGCCGTGCAAATTGAGACGCTCCGCAAGGAAAAAAACGTTCGCACGCTGGTCAACCTGACCGAGCCGAAGGAAACGACCGACGAGCGTGAAAGCGCACGCGCCGCGGGCGAACTCAACATGCGCGTCCTGCGGTTTCCGATGCCGGGAAACGGAACTGGCGAATTTGCGGTGCTCGATACCGCGGCCGATGCGATCAACGATCCGAGCAATCAACCGCTTTATTTCCATTGCGCCGCCGGCAAGCAGCGGTCCAATGCGGCGCTGGCGGCCTATCGGATGAAGCATTGCGGCTGGACGCTGGCGCAGGCCTTGGCCGAGCTGGAGGACAAATACGAGCTGGAGCGTGAGGGTGAGGAGCGCGTGCTCGTTGAACACCTGACGAGTTATGCCCGATGGCTGGAGGCCCAGTCCGGCCGGGAAATCGCGATTTCAAAGGATACAATTCCCTCGAGCGAAAGCAGATAGGAGATTCGGGCCGATTCAAGTCGAGCGCCTTCTTCCGCAATACCATGCTGATTCTGATGAACGAAAATGCCAGCCGCGAACAGATCGACGCGGTGCGCCGCCGCATTGAAGAGATCGGCTTCAGCTCCGTCGAGATGCCCGACGCCGCGCGCGTGTCGATCGGCATCAACGGCGCCAACGGCAATGTGTCAGTTGACGAGTTTCTTCACCTCGCGGGCGTCGACGACTGCATCCCGGGGCCTGACGGATACAAACTCGTGCGGCGGGAATCGCGGGCCGCGCCGACCGTCATTCGCCTCGGCGATGTGAGCATTGGCGACGGGCATCTGCAGATCATTGCGGGGCCTTGCGCGATCGAGAGCCGCGATCAGGTGATGCGCACGGCGGAAATCGTCGCCAGGAGCGGTGCGAAGCTTTTCCGCGGCGGCGCTTTTAAGCCGCGGACTTCACCGTACGCGTTTCAAGGTTTGAAGCACGAGGGGTTGCGGCTTCTGGAGGACATGCGCGACCGGTTCGGGCTGCGTATCGTCACCGAAGTGAAGGACGTCGAAACGCTGGAGGCGGTTGCGGCCGTCGCGGATGTCTTGCAGATCGGCGCCCGAAACATGCACAACTATTCGCTGCTCGAGGCGTGCGGCCGGATTCAGAAGCCGGTTTTGCTGAAGCGCGGCATGGGCTCGACCCTCAAAGAGCTGTTCATGGCCGCGGAATATGTGCTCGCATTGGGCAATCCGGATGTCATCCTCTGCGAGCGGGGCATTCGCACGTTTGAGACGATGACCCGAAACACGTTCGATGTCTCAGCGATTCCGATGATAAAGCGGTACACGCATTTGCCCGTCGTGGCAGACCCCTCCCACGGCGTGGGCATCGACTGGGCCGTTTCCCCGATGGCTCGGGCCGCGGTGGTCGCCGGAGCCGATGCCGTGATGGTGGAGGTACATCCGAATCCGGCCGAAGCGTTGTCCGACGGCCAGCAGGCGTTGACATTCGCGGCTTATCAGAAGCTCACCCGCGAACTGGGGGAGCTCGCGGCGTGGCGTGAGAAGAACGGAAACTGACGGCATGTTTTCGCCATTCGCCGAGACGGCGGACTCTACGCCTCACTCGGCGGCTCGCCATTTCGGTCGCGCGGGCGGGCGACGGGAATTTCGGCGATGGGACCGGGCTGCACCACAATCGTATCCGCGAGGATGTCGCCCAGCCGCTGACAGTTCCGCGTCAGCAAAACCATCGTCAGGAACGTAATCAGCAATCCCGTCTCGCCCATGGAAACCATCACGATGCGGACGACGTTGCGCACGACGATTCGCCATCCCTCCGGCGCGGTCCCGTCCTTCGCGACCACGCGGCAGCGGAGAATGCGCTTGCCCAGTGTCGTGCCGGTCGTCAACTCCCAAACCATGCACCAGAGTCCATAGACGAGAATCACGAAGAAATTCACGGGCAGCATGCGCTGTTGAACGCCCGGATCGCTGCGCATCTGCTCCATCAGCGTTCCCAGGTCATCAGCAATTTCCAGCTTGTCCCACATGACCGTCATCGCCAGGCTGCCGGCAAACAGGCCGGGCATCAGGTCGATCAGCGTCGCGACCGCCCGCTTCCAGACCGGAGCGATGACGAAGCCCAACGGCGGCGAGGCGGGCCGCATAATCCGCTCGCGGCGTGCCATCAAGACGGCAGTCAAAAAGGCGAGCACGATCGCCGGCATCAGCATCGATTGCAGGCCCGGCTCGGACGCCGGCGCATCCACCCGCGCGGACAGCGGGGCAAAACGCAGCACGGGTGAGCCGGCCGCATCTCCCCAGGCGTATTCGACCTGGTCCCGATCACCGAGGCGGGCGACGCCGAGCTTGCCGCCGCCCGCTCCGACGCCTGTCGTGACGCCATCAACCGTCAGATAATCCGACCCCTCGCGAAGGGTGCCGGTGTCCGACCAGTTTCCGCTCGTGTCCGCGGCAAAAATGTGCAGCCGGACCGAGCGAATGTCCGGGCCCACGCCCGCGACGAAGAGCGGTCCCTTTTCGCTCATGCCCGCCCATCCGCATCGGACATCCTCAAGGGAAACAGCGACCTGCGCTTTGGACCACTTCGCGGAAAATTGCTCGGCGTACCGAATCTCGCCGGCTTCGCTTTGCCAGAAGAGGTACACGTGCTCGTTTCGCGCGGCGAGCCAGAATTGATCGACTTCATCAACCGAGTCCGGCATCGCCAGCCGCTGCCAGACTCCGCGGCGCAGCAGGATCAAAGTGCGCTTGCTTGGCGGGATTTCTTCCGCCGTCGGGAATGTACTTGTCGCACTGGGCAGATCGTTATCGCCGTTGTCGTTGGGATCGACCGGCGTTTTCTTCTCCGGCTGCGCCCGCTTGCGCGGCTCCAGCGAACTCGTGGCGACGACTGCATAGAGTCCAGGTGTTGAATCGTCACCCACCCACGCCAGCGGCGGAGCGTTGCTCTCCTGCTTCCAGCTTGCCCCGAGGTCGGGAAGCCGGTCGGGAAAGAAATTCTCGATGGACCCGTCGGAGTACAGAATTTTCAGCCCGTCCGCGCTGGCCGCGATGCCCCAGGGATCGCAGGGAACACGCTGAAGAAAGGACGTCCCGGCAGGCATCGAGCCGGCCGCTACCGCCTTCGGTCCGGCCCACCACATTTGCAACTCGCCTATGACGCCCGATCGTGCGGTGTTTGATGCCACGACCCATGCGGAGGTCTTCGTGCCGCTGACCCACAGGCGGGCAGGCTTCCAGTCGGGGCTTTGCCCAAAAGCGGGGATAAGCGTCGTAAGAAGGACTCCTACGGCGACGCCGGCAGGGCGGGTCCGGCGGTGCGGACGATTGGGGTGGACGATCCTCATCGGGCCTATCAAAGCGGAATGTCGGCGCAAAGCAAGTGCGCTAAGGCTCGTGAGTTCGGCATCAATCACCACATGCGGCGTCGATCTGCTCGATATTGCCGCGAATCGATCTTGGAACCTCGTTTTCCACGGGACGCACGAACGCACTGGCCGCGACTTTGCCCCGTTCCACGCCCCGCGCGGCCTGCATCGTGATAGTGAACTTTCCGTCCTCTTCCGGCCAGAAGATGCTGACCGCGTGCGCGATCAGCGGTCCACCGCGCCATGCGGCCTTGTAATCATCCAGGTAGGCGGTCATTTCCTTGCGGCCCATCTCGTCGAGAAAGGCGATCAGGCGAATCTGGTAGGGAGGCCGCCGATCGACGTAGTACTGTCGGACCAGGCGCTGCGATCCGTCGCCATCGGGCATCGTGTAAAAGAGTATGTCGTGCTCGTTGCCCGACGCGCGCAGCGGTCCGATCAGCCCCGCGTCCGGTCCCGGCAGGCCGCCCATCGCGACCGCGCTCACCATCTGGTCGGGCCGCACGCTTACTTCCTCGACGCAGGCCTTTCCGGCGTGGCGGTGGCGGCCCCACCACATTTGGTGCATTTCCGGCTCGACCCATGCCCAATATTCGTCGTTGTTGGAGCCAACTTGCATAACCGGGGTGCCGGTTCCGTGTCGCAGATCCATGCGCAGCATCCGCGGTTTTTGAAAGAGCAGAGTGCCGTCGAAATTGAAGACGTGCTTTTTTCCCTTGCTGTCCTTCATGCGGGCGACAACCCGCACGCTTCCCGAGTGCAGCGCCTTGTCGAGCCGATCCGCATTGTCCTGAATCGTCCCGACGATCTCGTCCAGCTCGCGCGGGGGGCCGGGGGGCCTCCGATCCTTAACCCGATCGTCGTCGCCTCCGCCGCAGCCGGCACCGATCACCGTGTTCAATGCGATCGCGCCGACAAGCAGCCGGCGTAGGGTGGGTCGGCCTTTTGACCCACCTTTTTGTGGGTAGTCGTTTTCGCGAAAAGGTGGGTCGATAAGGCTGACCCACCCTACCTGCCTAGTGGACTTGCGAATTCTCAAAGTCGTTCATCCTCTCCAGCTACGGCCTCTTCCGGTTCCGTGAGACGTGAGTCGCCCGGTTGATTCGATTCATTTTCGGAGTGCGCTTCGTCGTCGAGAGGGTCGGTTTCACCTCGGACTTCGTCAACAACATAGCCGTTCAACACAACTCCAAGCTCGGCGCTGACGCTGCCGATCTCATCCTCGCGCAGAACGGGATTCACCACGCGATGCACGGTCTTGTGCTTCACCAGGCGCATCTCCCAGATTTCAGAATCGCCCTCGCGAATCGTTCGTTCGTATTTGAGGATGCGCTTACGCAGCAGAATGAGCGCGAGCACGAATCGAAACCGCTGCTTGTTCGGATGCGGAGTGTCGGCCAAGGCGTTGAAAAAACTGATCAGCGCGCTGTCGTCGATGAACCGCCGCTTCGGCTGATTGCGCTTCGGCAGCCGGGTCTTGAAAAAGCAGAGAGTGCCGTCAGGCGGACCGGTCCAGACTTCGACGGAATAGTCCTGCCGCGCCAGCCCGTCGGCCGTTTCGAGCACGACGGTGAAAAATTCCTGATCCTCGGCGAACTCGCGCCCGGTGACGCAGCACTTCCCGGTCGCCCGCGATATTTCGAATTCTGTCATTGCGTATGGACATCCCTGTCAAATTGAATCCGCCCGCGTTTAGCCGCGGCCCGACAGGGCCCGGTGAGCGGGAGAATTCTTCATTCAGCGAAAATGCTATTGAGCACGAGCATCCTGGCGTCAAGGCGAAGGATTGAACCATTGCGGTTCGACCCGATGTTAATATCACAATTGCGCAATCGTTCTCACACCTGCTCTCGGACCTTTCAGGTCTGGGCTCAACGGGCCATGCCGAGCGTTTGACCGACTCATCCCAGCCCCTTCATCTGAATCGCCATCGGAATTTCTCCCAGCCGCGGGAACGCGCCGGTCTCATGCTTGCTGTAAATCCGCTGACCGTCCACGACCACGTCGAAGATGCCTTTTTCCCCGACGATTGTTTCCACCTGCACGTTACCCTTGCCGAACTTCGCCTCCAATTCGGCCGCCAGACCGGCGGCCTGCGGTGCATAGTTTCACTGGCCGCAGTAGGTAATCTGAACTTTCATTTTTGCGTGCCTCCTTTAGTGAACAAAATCAATTCGTGCGGGCATTATAGCTTCGCGCAAGTTTGAGGCGACCTCCTTACGAACTTGTGATCCGCTGACCGTCATACGCCAGCGCCATCCCATCCGGCAGCGCCGCATTTGTCTCCGCGTGGCCCAACTCGTGGGCGATGTGCGTGAAAAGCGTCCGCCTCGCACCGATCCGCCGCGCGTGATCCACCGCCTCATCCAGATTGAAGTGCGTCGGGTGGTCCCGTTTGCGAAGCGCGTCCAAAATCAGCACATCCAGCCCCGGCAGCAACGCCCACGATTCGGGCGGTATGTAGTTGACGTCGGTGCAGTACGCGAAGTTCCCCACCCGAAAGCCCAGCACCGGCATTTTTCCGTGCATGAGCGAAATCGGCGTGATCCGGGCGCCGGCGATCTCGAACGGCCCATCGATCGAATGCAAATCAAGCTTCGGCACGGCCGAGGGATACGCGTTCTCCGCGAAAACGTACGGAAACATCTCGCGCAGCCGTTGCAGCGTGGCGGCCTGCCCGTACACCGGAATCGCGGAATTCTGAATCCAATTGAACCGCCGCAGGTCGTCGAGGCCGGCCACGTGATCGACGTGAAAATGGGTGTAGAGCACCGCATCGACACGGCGCACGTCGTTGGCCAGGCACTGAAGCCGCAGCTCGGGAGGCGTGTCGACGAGAAGCGTCGTGCCGCCGTAGGCGATGGTGATACTCGGCCGCGTCCGCTTGTCGCGCGGGTCGCTCGATGTGCAGACCGCGCATTCGCAGGCGATCATCGGCACGCCGTGCGACGTGCCGGACCCCAGCACGGTCACGGTGATTCGGTCACTAGACATGCGGCCGGATTATATGCTCCGTCGCCGTGGCCCGGTAACTATGGTCCCATCTATCATCCCGCGGCGGAAAGTCTGCCGATGACTACTCGTGTCGGTGTATCTCCCGCTACAGCGAAAAGGATTTCGATGATGTCGCGATGGATTGCAAAATCGTGGATGGCCGTTGTTGCCGCGTCACTCTCCCTTGTCATTGTCTCTGACGCGTCGGCGCAGACCCTGCTGCGCGGCACGAAGCCGAAATATCCCGTCCGATCGCAGCCCTCGGCTCGTTACGCCGTGAAGCGGACGGCCGTGACATCGCCGACAAAATCGACCAAAAGGTCGCCTGCGGTTTCGCGTGTGCAATCGCCCGCCGGCTTCGCCGAGGGCCTTGCCATCCAGTCCGCCCTCGACCGTGCGGGTTTTTCACCCGGCGTCATCGACGGCATGGTTGGCCCCAAGACGGTGGCCGGACTTCGCGCGTTTCAGCAGGCCAATGGCTTGCCGGTCACGGGGACGCTCGACCGCGAAACGCGGCTGGCCCTCGGCGTCGATGCCGCGCCGCCGACGCTGCCCTATCGCCTCACCGACGAGGATGGGTCGCAAGTGGGCGACTGCCCGACGGACTGGATCGCCAAGTCGAAAAAGAAAAAGCTCGGCTTCGAATCGCTCCTAACTGTGGCGGCGCATCATGGCCACTGCTCGCGCCGCACGGTCGAGCGATTGAACGTCGGCAAGAATCTCACGGCGCTCAAAGTGGGGGACATGGTGGTGATTCCCAATGTCGAGGCAAAGCCAAAATCCGCTACGGCAGCCCGCGTGGAAATCGACTTCGCCACCAAGAACGTCCGCGCCTACGATGCCGCCGACAAGCTGCTCGGACTGTTTCACTGCTCCATCGCCAAGGAAGCCGGCCAGCGGCCCGGCGGCGTCTGTAAAGTCGCCGCGGTGAGCCAGAATCCGAATTACACCTTTAAGCCGGAAGGCTGGCCGGAGGTGAAGGGCATCGACCGCCCGCTTCAAATTCCGCCCGGCCCGCGCAACCCCGTCGGCCTGTGCTGGATCGGCCTCGACAAAAAGGGATACGGCATTCACGGCACGCCCGAGCCGGAGCTGATCGGCAAGACCGGCTCGCACGGCTGCATCCGGCTGACGAACTGGGACGTGCTGCGGCTGGCGGGGATGGTGAGCGTGGGGACCGAGGTAAAGTTCGTTGATAGCGGCGCCGGAACCTTCGCGCGCAGTCATTAACCGTCTGCGCCGAGCATTTCGCGAATCCGCAAATTGTTCCAAGCCCATGCGAAGCATCGCATGGGCTTTTCTCCGCGCAGCGCCTGGTGTGCGAAGCGTGCTTGATTTGTATGATTGCGTGTTACGTCATTCTGAGCGCAGCGAAGAATCTACAGTGCCGAAGAGCGTGTCGTAATTTAGCAATTCAACCCTCGGGTTAGGGAGCTCCCTTTGTCGCTGATGCTCCTCAGAGTCACGCCTTTTTGAACTTTCTATTCTATCGGGGACTTCCTTATCGCTCCCTCACGCTCCGATCTCTGGACCCCGCTTGCGTGTCTGGGCGTCGGCGCTTTCATGGTCTTCGCTGCCAATTATTACACCGTCTTCGACGACGAGGCGCTGAGCTGCCGTCTCTACGCGATGCCGATGGGCGACATGATGCGGGCACTGTGGCGGGGCGATGACCCCGATCCGCCGATCTATTACGTCCTTCAGAATCTGTCGGTCAAGGTATTCGGCGTCGGACCATTTGCTCTACGGTTCTTGTCCATCGTCTTTTTCATTGCATCGCTGCCGATCATTCGGCGGGCGGGCCAAGCGTGGTTCGATCGATCCACAGGCCTCCTGGCCATGATCATCGCGGCCATCCACCCGGCACTGCTCTTCTTCGGCTTCGCCGGACGCTGGTACGCGCTTCTATTCTTTCTCGTCGCGGTGCTGCTCACGCTGTCGGCCCCGATTCGGCCGGACGCGCTGCGCCGATCGCCGCGCTGTCTCGCCTGGGGTCTGTGCGCCGCGGCCATCTGCTACACCAACTACTTCGGCCCCGTGGTGGTGGGACTGACATGGCTCGCGGTTCTGATTCGAGACCGTTCCGATGGGAAGGTGACGAAGGGTTGGCTTTACGCGGCGTCCGTCGCCATTTTCTGTTATCTGCCGTGGATGCCAACATTATGGCATAATCTCACCAGTTTCCCCGCGTTTGGCGGATCGATCTGGGCGCATCTCGCGGCCGCAGCCCGCATCGCACTGGTGCTCCTCACTGGAAATCTCGCCGATCCCGCGTCGTGGTGGGTTATCGTTCCACTGGCTGCGGCCGTCATTTCATTGGTCGCGATTTTGATTCGAAGTGCCGCTTCAAACCGCGTCAAGAACACGACCGTCGCGGTGGCGGCATCAGAAAGTGAGCGGGGCGTCGTCCCCACGACAGTCGCCGCCGGCTCCCCGCCTGCGAGCTACTTATTGCTCTTGCTGATTTTCGCCGGCGCTGCCCTCGCCGGAATTCTCTCCCAAACGATCATCGATAAATACTCGCTCACCCTCGCCGCTCCGTTTGTCATCCTCCTAGCCGGCGCATTGACTGACGCCTATCGGTCGACGCGAGGCCTTTTCGCCAAACTTCCCGCCGCCGCTCTGGTGCTCGCATGGCTCGGATGTATCTTCAATCTGGTCACCCAGCGGCATTGGTCGAGTCTTCGCTGGCTCGATCCATTCGAGTCCATTACCCGCCAACTGTATCGAGAGAACTGGGACCACTCCCGGCCGGACGCCGTCTGCTCGCATCCCTCTGCTCGCTACTATTTCGCCCGGCACCGCGTCACCGATTCGAACAGGAGCCGAATCGAGATGGAGATTCAGCCCGACTGGCGGCCGACCTGGCGAACCGACCCGGCCGAATGGCTTGCGGCATGGAACGAACAAGACGACGCCATGCCGAAGGAGGCATACTTCGCGCTGACGCCGACAGCCGCATCGGCTCTGCTGGAACAATCCACGCGCACTGCAAACGGCGTGACGTTTCAAACGCCTCTGATGCTCACGCTTCAAACCGCTGGATACGCCGATCTGCCGGATTGGTCGACGCTTCATGCCGCCTTGTCGCGCGATTTCATCCGGTCGGACGAGGTCTTTCACTTCCTGGAGGATCAGGCGGCTGAGTGGAAGGACCGATTCGATCCGGCGTTCAAGCACCCGCGCTGGCGAATCACGGTCGAAAAATGGAGCCGATCGCACCCGGCGCCGGATCCTGGTTGAGTCGCGAATGACGCGAGCCTCAACCGATTAAAGTACATGCGAATCTTACGACCGCCGGCCAGTTGGAATGCAGCCTCGGGGCCATTTGTGGGCGTCTGCGCACTTCTTGCCGGCGTCATTGCGCTCACGTTCCATGGCTGGGTCTTCCGGGTGCCCGCGATCGAACTGGGTTGGCGCGGCGAGGACGACGCGTGCTATTACTACGTCATCGCAAAAAACATCGTGGCGGGGCAGGGGGCCACGTTTGACGGCGTCTCCCGCACGAACGGCTTTCATCCGCTCTGGCTGGGCGTCTGCACGGCCGTATTCGCCGCGGCCGGCGGCAATGACGCAATCGCGCTGCGCACGATCTATGGCATTCAATGGTCGCTTTACGTTGCGTCGGCGGTGGGGGTGGGCATTCTCGCCCGGCGGTCCATCGGCCCCATGAGTGCCTTGATTTCGGCACTTGTATTTCTGCAGCTGCCAACGATTTCCGGCAGCCTTCTCTCGGGCATGGAAACCACGCTCGCGGTCGCGCTCGTCGTCGCGGCATTTTGCCTGTTCGACCTAATTGTCAACAAAAATCACAGCCCCGAGGCGCGAACGACGGCAGGCCGGCATCGGATACTCCTCGCCATCGCGACGGCTGCTGCATCCCTCGCCCGCCTCGAATGCGCACTGCTCATTCCAGTGCTCATGTACGGCCTCGGGTGGGATCGACGATGTAATTCCGGTCCAAAGTTCTCCATGAAGGCGATACTCATTTTCGGTGCGGCCTCCGTTGTCCCCCTGGTGACATATCTCTTGTTCTCGTCCGTGTACTTCGGCTCAAGTTCCCCCGTCAGCGGATTGATTAAGCGGGCAGGGGCACTCGCCACCGCGAATGCACTGGTCCAGTCAGGTGACTATCTCGGCCTGCTCGATCGGGTGTTTCAACTCCGTACGCCTTCCGACGGTCTGACAGCCATCCTCGCATCTCAATTAGGTTTCACGCTGCCTGCGATCGTAATTCGCGCGCTCGGATATCTCCTGCTGCTGGGCCCACTGGTGGTCCTTCATTTCCAGCGTTCGTCGCAGGCTGGCTCGCTCTACCTCCTGTTTCTCTTTTCTGCACTGCTCGTTCTGGCGGGCAAACTGCTTTTCTATGGTCGACCGCTTCCGGCCTATTACCTGGTCCCGCTGTTCGCGTCGTACCCCATCGCGATCTGCGTCATGGCCAAGGCATTGACCTCGTC
This sequence comes from Phycisphaerae bacterium, assembly GCA_035557035.1. Lineage (GTDB taxonomy): Bacteria > Planctomycetota > Phycisphaerae > UBA1845 > UTPLA1 > JADJRI01. The sequence continues at coordinate 9,916 of DATMEE010000494.1, read as the reverse complement.
CGTGTCGTTCCCGGCGTGGCCCACCATGTGCCGATTTTCTGCCGCGATCGCGGTATTGCTCTTGCTCGTTTCGGCGGCTCGACTCCAGTGGCATCGCCAACATCAGATTCTTACTCATCGCGACGGATACCACGACAGCGTTTATGCCGCGGCCAAGTGGCTCGAAAAAAACACGCATCCGCGCGAGACCGCGGCAGCCTGGAACGCCGGCATCATCGGCTTCTACTCCGGCCGCCGCGTCGTGAATCTTGATGGGTACGTCAACAGCGTCTCGTTCGCGAAGTCCATCACGTCGAACCCCTCGAGCCTTCCTGCGTTGATCGATAAGCAGCACATCAACGTCTTGATAGACCGCATCTCCGAGGGGGCCGCCCCGCTCCACCGTGCGCCCGGACTGCAGCCCGCATGGGAACTGGCCGCGCGCGTCGAGGCTACCCGCCCGCAGGGTCTGAACGGGGGCTTCTGTGCCTATCGGCGTGTGAAGCCACAACATCAACTGACTGCAAGCCCCGCATACGACGAGTGAATTACGAAAACGGGTCAAGGGACCGATGTCGAACGCCGGTCGCCCAGCCGGTATGCTCCTAGGTCATCTACTCGCGACGCCATTTGTTGTTGAGCCGGCAGGTCTTTGGGTGACGATGTGAGCGGCCAACTATTGGATCAAGTCGCGACGCAGCCGATCGGGTCCGGACGGATGCTGCTCGTCCGTCCCGGCGGCGCCTGCTATCTTGGACGCGGGCACTCAGTTTATCGCTCGAATGACGACGGGGCTTCCTGGACGCGCGTGGCCGTGATCCCGCAGTCCGTTCTGCGAAGAACCGCGGGCGTCTCGCGGCTGGCCTCTCGACTTCTACGATACGAATTGAGAGCGTTGGCGGAGCTGTCTGACGGAACATTGATCGCGGCAAATCGACAGGGCGTTTTCCGTTCCGTCGCCGGCGCCGAGGTAATGATTCCCGCCCAGTTTGAAGGAGCCGGTCAATCGGTTTCGCCGCCGATGACCCTTACGGTCGGCCCGCGTGACCGGATTCTATGGGGCGAGTACAGCACCAAAACCGCGCACGCCCCTCCCGTCCGGCTTTTTGTATCCGATAAGGGCGGGGCCACCTTTCAAGTCGCTCGCGTTTTCGAGGGCGGCAGCATCCGGCACGTTCATAATATTCAGTTTGACGAGCAACTGCGTCACTATTGGGTGCTGGCGGGCGATCACGATCACGAGCCGGGCATCGGCCGGCTCTCCGAAGATCTCAAGGATTTCGATTGGGTCGCGAAAGGGCAGCAGCAGTATCGCGCGGTTCAGGTCTTTGACCTGGGCGATTCACTCATATACGGCACCGACACAGAGCGCGAAAAGAACGCCGTCATCCGACTCGAGAAGAAAACCGGTCGCGTTGAACGCCTTCAGGAACTGGACGGGAGTTGCATCTATGGGTGCCGATTCGGCGGCATCTACGCCTTATCGACATCGATCGAGCCATCCTTGGTGAATCTCGGCCGCGAAGCGGGCCTATGGCTCTCCCGCGACGCCATGCACTGGACAAGGGTGTTCGGCGCAGCCAAGGACCGCTGGCATGCAGCGTATTTCCAGTTTGGCTCCATCGTCCTGCCGAGGGGCGAAACCGATCGGGAGACCATTCTATTCAGCGGCCAGGCCTTGCGCGGCATTGATGGAAGGGCATTCCGGGCGACAGCCGCGCTGGAACATAAGCCGGGCGACCGCTCAATTGCAAGTTGACGCCGCGTCGCACGTCAACACAATCCGGGGAACGGCCATCTTTGGAACAAGATATGCGTCTGCGCACGGCATGGACGATCCTCCGCGACACGATCAAGGCATTGGTTTCCGACGAGTGTTTGCGCATGTCGGCCGCAGTTTCCTATTACACGCTTCTCTCGCTCGCGCCTCTGCTGATCATCATCGTGGCCGTCGCTGGCTTCTGGTGGAACGTCAGCACGACCACCGAAGCGCTCGTTGACGAGATGAACCGGCTGATCGGCGCCCCAGGCGCGGAGGTCGTAAAAACCATTCTCCAAAACGCCGGGCGATCGGATCAGGGGCTAACGGTGGGAATCGTCGGCCTGGCGACGCTGCTCTTCGGCGCGACGGCCGTCTTTCGCTCGCTCCAGGATGCCATGAACACCATCTGGAACGTGCAACCCCGTCACGAAAAGCGGCGATGGAGCTTTTTTCGCAAGCGCCTTCTCTCCATGGCGATGGTCGCGGCCGTCGGGTTTCTTCTTCTTGTCTCACTGGTTGTCACCATGATTCTCGCGGCGATCCGCGATTACATTTCCAGCGACTGGATGGCCCAGATTGCCTTCTGGCAGATTCTCAATAGCGTCGTGTCAACGGTCACCGCGGGTTTGCTGTTCGCGGGCGTCTTCAAGTACTTGCCCGATGTGGGCGTTCCGTGGCGCGAGGTGTTGCTCGGGGCCGGCATCACCGCGATTCTCTTTACCCTCGGCAAATCCCTTTTCGGAATCTATGTCGGCAGCACCGGAATCGGTCAGGCCTACGGGGCGGCCGGTTCGATCGTGGTGTTCCTGGTCTGGGTCTACTATTCGGCGGTGATCCTGTTCGTGGGCGCGGAACTCACCAAAGTCCTCGCCCGAGTCCGCGGGTCGACGGTTGAGCCGGCGGCGCACGCGCAGTGGCTGACTCAGCCGCTGAACGACCAGCCACAGAAGTGACAATACGCTGGCATTGTGAAAAGCCTGTTGCCTGAGTAATTCGATCCGCGATCGTTTTTTTTCGCATCAGGTTCCAAAACTTGTAGCTCGGCGGGCCGTCCGGTAGATTCACGATTCATGGCTGGTTCTGACCAACACGCCTGTTTCCTCGCCCTCGAAGACGGCTGCATATTTAGCGGCGCCTCGTACGGGGCTTCCGGCACCTCCGCAGGCGAGGTCGTTTTCAACACCGCGCTCACCGGCTATCAGGAAATCCTTACCGATCCATCGTACTGCGGACAGATCGTCACCATGACCGCGCCGCTCATGGGCAACTACGGCGTCAATCTTGAGGACATGGAATCCGGCAGGCCTTATCTCGCGGGCTTCGTCGTCAAAGAACCGGCCCGCCGCGTAAGCAATCATCGGGCCAGTGGCAGTCTCGAAGAATATCTCAAAGCCTCGGGAATCGTCGGAATTGCCGGCATCGACACGCGCGCGCTGACCCGTCGACTGCGCGTCGGCGGCGCGATGCGCGGCGTCCTCTCGACCGAAATTGAAGACTCCGCCGAACTGATCGCTCGCGCCCGCGCGATCAAGCCGATGTCCGGCAGCAACCTCGTCAAACAGGTCACGTCGAACACAACATGCGTGGCCGATTCAGCTTCCGAGAACGCCAAATCGGCAAGTCAGCCGCGAGTCATCGTGATCGATTGCGGAATTAAGCAGAACATCCTTCGGCAGATCGGGGAACACGGCGCGGCCGTCACCGTCCTGCCGCCCGACACCTCGGCCGATGCGATTCTCGAGCGCAAGCCCCATGCCATCCTGATCGGCAACGGTCCCGGCGATCCCGCCGCGGTGAAGGAGACGATCGCGGTGCTGAAGCAGCTCATCGGCCGCGTGCCGATTTTCGGCATCTGCCTGGGCCATCAACTGCTCGCTCTTGCTCTCGGCGCCGAGACGTACAAGCTGAAATTCGGCCATCACGGCGCGAACCACCCGGTGCTCAACACCGAGACCGGTCGTGTCGAAATCACCAGCCAGAATCACGGCTTCGCGGTTGAGGAAAAAAGCCTCGAAAGGGCGGGGGCCAGGCTGACGCACGTCAATCGCTACGATGGCAGCGTCGAGGGCTTTTCACATCCCGACAAGCGCCTATTCGCGGTCCAATACCACCCGGAATCCGCGCCCGGGCCGCACGACTCGCGCTACTTGTTCGAGATTTTCAGTCGAATGTGGAAGTAGCGTCCGCCGTCTCGGCGGACGGAGTGGTTGGGCCGATCCTGCAGAACACGCGCGTCGAATTTTAGATGCTGTTCAGGGACGCAGTCATGCCGACGGCGCCCAATGGAATCGGATTCTCCAATCCCGGCGAGGCCGGGGCATTCGATTTGGATGGAATTTCACCACCCAGTGCCTGCTCCACGTTTCGCACCGGCGAAGTGTGGGCGGCCTCGGGCGTCGGCGCCGGCCCACCAACGGCCTTCGCATCGGCATACCGTGCAAGTGCCGCTTCATCGCTGTACCGCACCGTCGCCATCAGCTCGTGATAGGTATTGGGAAAATTCTCCAGCCCTTCCACGCCGATTTTCTCCGGCCACCGGTCCCGGTCGTAATAGGCCGTCCCAAAGAGCCAATCCCAGATCGAGAGAATCGACCCGTAATTGGCAAGTTGTCCCTTCGCATCGGTCGAATGGTGCCACCAGTGCAGCTCGGCCGAGTTCAAAAAGTAATTCAGCGGACCGATCCGCGTCCGCATGTTGGCGTGATGCCAGAATCCCTTGAGGATATCGATCGACGAGTAGATCAGAATGACCGAGCGATCGATGTTCACGAAATGAAACGGCAGGATGATCAGCCCATACTTGATCACGCCTTCCAGAATGTGCACGCGGAAAGTGGACAGCGCGTCCATCTCGACGATGGTGTGATGCACCCGGTGAATCCGCCACAGAAGAGTATTCGAATGATGCCAGCGGTGCAGCCAGTAACGGAGAAAATCATTAATGAGCAAAAAAGTCAAAAACTGCAGCCAGAACGGCCAGGAGGACATGCCGTCGAAGTGAAAAGTGGGGGAGTAAATGATGGCGATATAGAACGCCATCTTGGTGACGCTCGAAAGCACCGGCCCCTCGACCACGGTCGCGGTGAAATCGGCAAGATAACTTCGCCGCCGCGGACCGGCCTTATAGGTCTTCATCACCGGGGTGAACCGGCGCTCCAGAAAATGAAAGACGATCAGCCCCGCGAAAAAGACGCAGGTCAAAATGATCACCGATGGAATACGGGCGATGGTCGAGGCTTGTTGAGCGAGAATCAGCATGGAGTCGTTGGATCGATCCGGCGGGAGAATCAAACCCCTCCCGCCGCATACTCGCGCTCGAGGCTGCTTGACATGCCGGACGCAGCCTCCCCGTCCCAGGGCCTCATGCCACCGAATACGTCGGGTTTCAGCTCCGACACGATGCAAGTGCGCTTGCCATTGGGCGTCATCGGCACGCTCTCGACGCGGCGCACTTCCAATCGCAATTCAGGTCCGAACCGCTCGCGGATCACGTTCATCCCATGCTCCAGCGCGCGCGGGTCGAACCGTTCCTCCGGAACATATTCGAACGTCATTGAGTCGGTCGCATGTTGGATGATGCGCCACTCCTTGACGGGGTGGCTACCCGCGTGATCGAAAATGTGATAGAGATAATGCGGCGAAACCAGATCGCCCCGCGGCGTCGGTAGAAAATCGTTGATGCGGCCCTGAACCGGACCCATCATCGGAAAACTCAGCCCGCAGGGACAGGTTCCCGGCAGCAGCGAGGCCACGTCCAACAGTTTGTATCGAATCAACGGCATGGTATAGCCGTACAGGCCAGTGCATACGACCTGGCCGGTCTGCCCGATCGGAACCGGTCGCCCCTGATCATCGACAATCTCGACCAGCATCCGGTCCGCGTCGACGTGATAGCTCCCATGACGGCACTGCCAGGAGATCGTTCCCAACTCGACGGCGCCGTACAAATCCAACGGCTCCGGGCCGAACGCGTCCCGCATGGCCTGCCGCATCATCGGCATCAGCGTCGCCCCGGTCGGTGCGACCATTCGCAAGGGAAAGGTTTCGCCGCGCCGAAGCAGCTCCCGCGCCAGCAAATAAAGTCCGCCAGTCTGACCGATCAGCAACTTCGGGCGATACTCGTGCAGCAACCGGATCTGCTCGGCGATGGGCGTCGTCGGCGGAATGTATCGTGCCCGCGCGATGACGCTCATTATCACGCCTTTTTTCTTCGCCAGCCATGTGCTCGCCACCGTGACCGCCCGATTCCACGGGCGCCCGCCATTGAGCATCAGCGTCCGGAGATAGCTGCGCCGCGTGGCGCGCATTTCGGCCGGAACCCGACGAATCGTGATCGAGCGTCCCGACGTGCCGCTCGTGCTCATCGTGTCCAGATCGTCGTGAACCCGGCGCTGGTCCACCGCCGAATCGCCCGCCGTCACGATTGCGTCCTTGTCCACCATGGGCGCCCGAGCCAGGTCGGCCGTGGACCGCACCGACGCCGGGTCGAACCCGTGCCGCCCCCACAGTTCCCGGTAGAAAGGCACCTGTTCCTGGGCGTGCATGAGCAGGTTCTGTAACTGCGCGTCGGCCATGACCCGCAACTGTTCGCGGGAGAGTCGGTGGTTTCGGGCGAGAATCCCCCAGGCAGATTGATGTCGTACGCGATCCATTCGCTAATAGATTACCATCTAGGCGTTATTGCGAAAGACGCCGCCTGTCTGATTTGGTTAGTTGCTGGTGGCGCCGGTCGTTGTGCGGGCATTGACACCGATGCCGGGATGCCACAGATGACGTGCCATGTCTTGCATCGCCCTGACATGGCTGGTGAAAACAGGGGCGTCGCCGTGTTTTGCCCGCTCGAACACCACTACTTTTTCGAGATTTTCGTGGGGCATTTGCGGATATTGGTGATGGACCCCGTGCGCGGAAATGTGAAAGCTGGTGTACGCGACTGCCTTCGCCAGCGAATCGGCGGGCAAAACCGTGCGGGCCCCCTCCATGGGAGTTCCAAGCGGAAGCCCAAGGTGCTCGGTGAATTTTCGAACGGTTTGAACCGTTCCCGAGAGCCAGGCGGGAATGAGATACATCTTGGCGAACAACCACCATGCCCCCGTATAGATTACGATCCCCCAGAGCGATCCCCAAAAAACGACGATCAGCCCGTATTCCAGCCAGATGCGCCGCCGCTGTTTCGGCTCGGTGAGCGGCGAATGCTTTGAGAAGAAAATCCGACTGTAAATATACGGAGCGGCAAACAGCCCCAAGAGAAGATCAAACACCATGAACCAGCGGCGAAACGCCAGCGACTTCGTCGGGTCGACGTACGGCCAGAGTTCCCAGTCCTCCGGATGGTTCATGCGGTTGTGGTGCCGGATGTGGACGTGGCGATAAACCGAGAAGGGCACGGTCAGCAGCGTGCCGACAATCGTCCCGTTCATGATGTTGTGCCACTTTGCCCGGTAAAGCGTGTAGTGAACGTCCTCGTGGAAAATCGTCATCCACGTATGCTGAAAATACGCCAGCCACGCCACCCATGCCGCGATCCAAAACCAGTTGTCCGCCGGCCAGCCCTTGGCGAGGGCTACCAGCGCCACCGCCACTCCGGCCAGATTCAGCAACATCGGAAAGACGTTGCTCTGTGGGTTTCGGTGTAAGTCCTTGATTTCGACCGCGCCCATGTCGGGAACTCCTGCGTCGGGAACAAAACCGCGGTCAATGTCGAAGAACGGTCATCGCTCTGAGCCTGCCAATCGGCCCTTCCCGCGTTCATCCGACGGGGGAGGCAGCAATAGTATTTACAACTTCGCCTTCCAAATCAAGGCGGGGGAGCGAACGGATCGGACCGGAAGTCTAGCCTGAAACTGTATCGGGACAATCCGCGATGGGCCAAATTCATCAATTTTTGGGCGGGCCAGGGGCTGATTCCCAGACGGACGAATCGAGGAAAACCGCCAGTCTGGGCACCGACAGCCCGCGGAGGTTTAGCCCACGCGGGGTAATGCCAACGGCGTGTGGAAAATCGTCGGTGTTCCTATAAAACCCCTACAGCAGCGACGAAACCCGGAAATTCCCCCGCCGGGATCCTATTATTCAGCGCCAACCGATCATGGAAACTCACAGAAAATGCCCTGCCAGGTTTTGCGGGGATGGGTTATAATGTTGGCGTTCCCGCCGTCCCACGTTGCGGCTTTTTTTCCTTGCTCCACCCGGTTTGCCGCCGTGGGGTCTTTTTTGGAGACGTTTTTCAATTGAGTTTACCGAAGCATCTTCAGCTGTTTTATTTTCTTGGTTTGGCCCTATCGATCGCACTCCTGACCGGGTGTTTTTCCGAACGGTCTTTCACCTACGAACCCGAAGACGTGGTTTACGTCGATTACCCGGCATCGGACCCGCCCCGGTCCACGCGAGAGTGGACGCGACGCACACACGGTGAACTCGAATACCTGCTCCCCTATAAAGATCGAAAGATCGGCCCGCTGACCACCGAGGAGTTGACCGATGCCAGCGGCAAACCCATCGATGTCTTCGCCCACTTTCGCAAGTACAAATCGATGCTGCACACGTTCTTCGGGAATATCACCGGCATTTCGCACACCGCTCAGGTGACCGGAAGTTCCCATTGTTGCGTTGATCCGGCGCCGCCTTGGGACGGGTTCGAAGACATTTGGGTGCCGGTCGACGACAAGATCAAACTCTCGGGCCGTATCGGCTGGGCCACGCGAAACGGCGAACGGCTGGACACCGATTGCATCGTCCTGCTTCCCGGATTGCTCGGCGACAACATGCGCACGCGCGCCAAGGACATCGGCCACCTCCTCCTTAAGTCCGGCTTTCACGTCCTGTCCCTCGAATTTCGCAGCCATGGTCAGACCTTCGCCAGGTATCCGGAGAATTCCTACAGCTTCGGCGTGCTTGATGCCGGCGACCTGCTCGAAGTCTCCGACTGGCTTCAAGGCCAGCCGCAGGTCCGCGAAACCGGCATCATCGCCTTCAGTTGGAATGCCAACGTCTCGCTTCTCGCCGCGTGGGAGAATGCTCGCGCCGAAGATCATCCGAGCGTCGCGCCGCGGCTGAAGCCGCACTTGCGCAAGCGCGACGGGAAAATCCGCTACAAGGCAGGTATGTTGTGCATTTCCCCCGTCCTTGATTTCGAGCGCGTGGTCGAAGCTCTCGATCGCCCGTGGAGCATGTGGGAAAACCCCGTACTCAATGCGGTGCAGGGCACCATCGGCTGGCGCTCGAAGCTCCGCGGCTATGACGATGTCAACGGCCGATTGAGCAGATTGATCGAACGCGAATTGGAAGACGCCGAAATCAACTATCCCGGCGCCTTCCCCGACGGCTACGACTACCTGCGATTCCTCTCATACAACGGAAAGGTATCGGGTCACAAACTCGAGGATGCGAAAGTTCCCGTTCTGATTCTTCACGCGGCGGACGATCCTCTGGCCTATGCCCAGGAAGTGGCGGATTTCTTCGGTGAGACGAAGAACCCCAACGTGGCCGGCGTGATTCTGAAGGGTGGAGGCCACGACGGCTTTGCCGCGTATTGCAAAGAATACTTTTACAGCCTGATGATCAACTTCTTCGACCGGGAAACGGGCGCCCGCCAGGCGACGCCGAAGACCATGGTCGCTGAAAAGCCGGAACTTCTGGCCGCTCCCGTCCTCACTGAGATTCCCCCGCGCGCGTTGCGCTGAATTGTTTTGGTCGGCGCGGCACAGGCCATTAGCCTGTGCCACACGCACGTCAGTCCAATCGTCAAAGCAGCGTCGTGCTGTTGCGCGGCCTCAACCCCCGACGCGCTTCATGTATTCCTGCACGCGCTCGACCTCCCGCACGCTGCCGACAAACAGGGGGGTGCGCTCGTGCAGCGACGTCGGCGCCTTGTCGAGAATGTCCGTCGTCCCATCCGTCGCCTTTCCGCCGGCCTGCTCGGCGATCATCGCGATCGGGTTCGCCTCGTACATCAGTCGCAGTTTTCCCTTGGGCGATTTGGCGGTCGGTGGGTACAGAAACACCCCGCCCCGCAGCAGGGTGCGATGGAAATCCGCCACCAGCGAGCCGATGTAGCGGGCGTTGTACGGCCCGGCGTCGGGCGACTTGCACCACGTCAGATACTCCTGCACGCCACGCGGAAATGATTCATAATTGCCTTCGTTGACGCTGAAATACTTTCCCGTCACCGGCATG
>DATMEE010000493.1:0-4259 GCA_035557035.1 Phycisphaerae bacterium | reverse complement strand
TCGTACGCTGCCCAGGTGACATCATGGGTAGGCACTGCGTCAATTGGTTCCATCCCATTCCCATGTCTCACCGCCCGCGAAAAGGACGCTTACCTCTCTTGCTGTGTCATAGACTAGCGCAGGCCCTGCGCTCGGCGCTGGGGACGTGGCGGGAAAGTGTTGGACCCAATCAATTCCGTTCCATTCCCATGTTTCATTGCTGGAGAAATCGCCATTGTCTCCCCCGAACAGCACGCAAACGTGGCGGGTGCTGTCGTAAGTCATGGCATGATAACCGCGCGGCGCGGGCGAAGTTGAAGGAAATCGCTGTGCCCAGCTGACCCCGTCCCATTCCCATGTGTCCTGGAAATGGGAGTCTGGATAACCGTTGCTGTCGTTATCGAGGCCGCCGCCGAAAAGGATCGTCACACCTCGCGAACTGTCAAAAGCCATTGCATGCGCCCCACGGGATTCGGGCAGTGTGAGCGGCGACGGCTGCGTCCAGCCAATGCCATTCCACTCGGCCATCTGGTCGGTTGTTCCACCAAAACCGTCTACACCTCCAAACACAACGCTGACTGCCCGCGTCGTGTCAAATGTCATGGCGAGAAAGGAGACTCCTGCCGGGAGCGAGCGATCGACCCAATTCATGCAGGATTGTGAACGCGCCGATTCAGTTGAAGCGAGGAACACGATTCCGATGGCAAGCACTTGTCGCGTTCGACTCTTAATTAATCTCAATTCAGGATTCATCTTGATTTCTTTCAATGAAATTAGACGGGTGGGCTCAATAAAACCTTCGATTTGAATATTTGGCTGCGTAATTCGTCCGACGATAGCTGAGCCGTCATAGGAAACGCCGTATGGCACGAACGGGCCAATCATCTGGGCACCGGAACTCAGTGACCAGCGATACGCAGTCAAGTTGCCGTCAAGATACGAACTGCTGCGACGACGTTCCCATCCCCGGAAACACACGGCGAAAGAGGAGAAACAAATGAGTGGCACCGCCGCTGGGAATCGCACGCGCGCCCTCATATGAATCCTCATTTCGGGAAGCGTAAATGTGTCCCGGCGCGCATTGTGCCACCTTCTATGGTTGCCGAATTGCAGCCTCACCTTTGTCGTCGCCAAGCGGCGATCGCGCAGACGATTAGCGCATAGACAGCTGTTGCGGGTTCTGGGATTATTGCAAGACCGCTCAGCCCGTCCGCAAGTTCGAGTGATCCAACGAGCGTCAGAGTGCCTGTTGCGGTATCAAGTGTATAAAGGGAATCGGTACCGGGAGAGGCGATGCCGCCATCAGCCACGTACAGCGTTCCGGTGCTTGGGTCCAAGTCCATTGCAGCCCAGCCTCCGAGGTCCTGGTTCAGTGTAATCGACGAAATCGTCGCCCCGGTCGCCGGATCCAGCCGCAGCAATGTACTGGTCGGTGCACCACCCGCACCAGTGTTAACCACAAAGAGTGACCCACTTGCGTCGAATGACAGGGCACTCCAATCGGATTCAAATCCGTTACTTCCAATCGGGGTTGTCGTGCCATCAGCGAGCGAAATCGTCCTAAGCGTTCCCGAGAACGCTGCACCGATCGAGTACATCACACCAGATCCGAACGCAAGATCTCCTTCGACCATGACTCCGAGGTCCAAACCCTGTACGCCAGAGATGAATGTGGGTGCGCCCGATCCAGGATCGATTTGCCAAAGACCCGGCATCTGTCCGGGTGTCGTATTGGCGGTCACCGCATATAGGGTTCCGTCTCCGCTGAACTCGATGTCGATCGGATTCACCAGGCCGGTCGCGCGCGGATTCGTAGCTTGCCCAGTCGCCGGGCTAACGTCGTACAACACGCCGTTGAAATCAATCCCGTAGATTGAACCGTGGCAGATGGCAGCCGCCCACAAACACGGCACAACGGAGCAAGATACGCGCAACATGTTTTTCTCCTCCTTTGCTTGTGTTTCCCCGACGACGGGTTTGGAGCTTGTATCGCTCGCTGTGAGAAAAAATCACAGCCCAACCGGGCGTAACACCAGCCCACTGGGAGCTGAACCGCAATCATCCCGCCCGAAAAACTCTTGACGCTGTCCGGACCTCTGTTCCGGGCAACCGAATTGGCGAACAATTTTCCGAGAGTACTGGAGAGGAGCGGGCCTTGACAATCCCCCCTAAGGGGTAATCCCACTCGCATGTCGTTGCCGCTTGATATACCCGTGAACCAGATGAAGCACTGCTTCGAGGCGGTTTCGAGCCGCCATTTTGCGAAGTGCGCTCCGCCGCTGTTTCCGAACGGTGTCCAACGCAATCCCGAGATCGCGAGCGATCCGTGCTTCCGGCAGCGCGCGGGCGATTGCGCCTAGAATCTGAGCTTCGCGCCCAGTCAGGCCGAAGTCGGCACGAACCTGCCGCCATGCCGCGTCCGAAAGGAGCGACGGAAACCGTGATTCACGTTCGGGCTCGCGATGGTCCATCCACGACGCTCAAGTGCGACTTCCGACAATGCAGGGCAATCGCATGTCCCCGAAAAAAGATTCACGGAGCGCCGACAGCCGGCGATTGTCTCCTTCGGAGGGCCGATTTCGCGTGCCAGCGGTCACCGCTCCCTCACTGTCGCGGCTCTGATCGTCGCCTTGTTTCGCCTCCTCGTTTTGGCGACAATGAATCCGGAATCCGGAAGTTTTTTTGAGGCCCGTTTCATGGCCGATGCACCCACCGATACCAGCTCGCAATTTGCAGCCGCGGCGCCCCGACGTTGCGCGGGCCAACCGGAAGGCTGGATCACCGCTCTGTATGATGAGCTTCGCACAATCGCCTCCCGGCAGCTTCGAAGCGAACGGCCCGGCCACACGCTTCACACGACGGCCTTGGTGCATGAGGCATACGTACGGCTGGCGCAGACGCGCGAGGCGGAATGGCAGTCGCCGGAGGAGTTCTGCGCCGCGGCGGCGAACACGATTCGCCGGGTGCTGGTCGATTACGCTCGGACGCGCAAGCGACAAAAACGGGGGGGGCCGGCTAGTCGGCGCATCACGCTGGACACCGCTGCAATCCTCGCTCCCGTTCGACCCGTTGATTTGTGCGACCTCGACGAGGCCCTCGTTGAATTGGAGAAAATCGACTCCAGGCGATCACGAGTCGTCGAGTTGAAGTACTTCTGCGGCCTGACAGATTCGCAAACTGCGGAGGCGCTTCGTGTGAGCGAGCGAACTGTCCGGACGGACTGGAACGGCGCGAGGCTATGGCTGCAACGGCAGCTCGCGCAGGATGATTGAGCCTGACGCCCTGTGGGAGAAGAGATTGGTCTCCACCCAAATTGAACGGGAACGCCGTGCCCTCGCGATCGTCGGAGAGGCCGTTGAACTGTCTGCAAGCGAGCAGTTCGGTTTCGTCGAGGCGCATTGTGACGGCGATTCCGAGCTTCGCGCCCAGGTCGATTCCTTGCTCAAGATGAACGACCGCAGTTGGCACGGCCTGACGCGTCGTCCAGGAGCCGTGTCGGCATCGTGCGGGTCGAGCCTTTCAGCAGGTGACGACTCCTCGCCGCAGGACGCGGACCTTCCAATCGACCTGCCCGAACGCATCGGCCGATATCGGATTCTGGGTGTGCTCGGCACGGGCGGCATGGGTATCGTCTATCGTGCGGAGCAGGAATCACCGCATCGCCTAGTCGCACTGAAAGTAATGCGCCGACCGGCCGGCTCGCGAATGCTTTCCGAGCGATTCCGGCGGGAGGCCGGCACGCTGGCTCAACTGAATCATCCGTATATCGCTCAGGTCTTTGATGCCGGGTCAATCGAGACACCGTCGGGGCCGCAGCTCTACTTTGCCATGCAATTGGTCGAAGGGCCGACGCTGCGGCAATGGGTCAATCAGAGTAGTCCACAACGGGATGCCCGACTGCGGCTATTCATTCACATCTGCGAGGCCGTACAGCACGCTCATCAGAGCGGCGTCATCCACCGTGATCTGAAGCCGGAGAATATTCTGGTTGAGAAGACTCCAGAGGGTCCGCGCCCGCGCGTGCTGGATTTCGGAGTTGCACGATTGCTTCCTGAAATGGGCCACAGTCAAACCCTCGCGACTGAGCCTGGCCAAATCGTCGGAAGTCTGCCGTACATCAGTCCCGAGCAGATGCGGGGCGTTGTGGATACGCGCGTCGACGTGTATGCCCTCGGCGTGCTTTTGTTCGAGATGCTCACCGGTCAGCTTCCAATCCGGGTCAGTGGACTCACAATCCTGGAGGCTATCGAGGCTATTCGGAACCAAGCGCCGGCCCAATT
>DATMEE010000492.1:0-3124 GCA_035557035.1 Phycisphaerae bacterium | reverse complement strand
AACGCGGGGACGATCGAACTGGTCGACATCGATTCAAGCTGGGGCGCGCTGCTCATTGTGACCAACGGAACGCTGACCAACACCGGGACGATCGACGTGCTGGCGGGGGCCAATGGCACGCGGCTGCTCAATGCCCAGCTTGATAATCAGGGAATCATCAACATCGGCAAGGACATGACGAGCAACACGGGCGGGACCGATCACGTCAACTCCGGGGCCATCCATATCACCGCGGGCACGACGACTTTCTCGCAGGGCGTTCCGACGCCGACATTCACCAATTCCGGAATGATCGACGTTCTTGCAGGAGCAAACCTCCGGATCGTCGGCGGAGGGACCTATGTGCAGACTTCCGGCGCGACGCAGGTCGACGGCGGGATGGAGCTGTCCGGCACCGCGTTCGAGATTCAGGCCGGCGATCTCGCCGGCAGCGGAACCGTGACCAGCAACGTCGTTGTCAACAATAGCGGCGGAGTTGCCGCGCCCGGAAATTCCGCAGGCACGCTGACAATCAACGCCGTTTACTCGGCCGGCGCGGCGTCGAGTTACGAAGTCGAACTCGGCGGGCTCGCACCGGCACAGTTCGACCGGCTGCTCCTCAGCGGCACGGCCGCGCTCAACGGAACGATCGACGTGGCCACCATCGATTCCTTTGTTCCTTTCTATGGGAACACATTCATCGTGATGACATTCCCCTCGCGAACTGGCGCGTTTGCCAATCGCGTGTTTCAGCCGCTGGGCGGAGGCCTCGCGTTTCGGACGCGGCACAATCCGACGAACGTGACAGTCCTGGTGGTCCGTCCGGGCGATCTGAATTGCGATTCGGCCGTCACGCTGTCCGACGTACCGTCATTCGTCCAATTGCTGATCAATCCCGCGGGTTACGCCGTGTCGAATCCGGGTTGCGAAGTCTTCAACGGCGATTTCAATGCTGACGAGCGGACGGATGGGCACGACGTCCAGGGATTTGTTGATCTTCTAGTTGGGGCATGACCTCGGAAATTCATGTCGTGCGATGTGACCGGGCGCTCACGGCTCCAAGCGGCCGGAACACATCGCGACACTTGCACCCTTAACAAACGTAGTCCAACTCCCTACCTACTTGAGGCCGCGCTGCCTTCCCCTCACAATGCGCGGTTCGTTCTCGATGTTGCTCGATGAAGGAAATAAACCATGCACGCTCACCCCGCGCGATTGAGAGGCCTAACCGCAATGACAGCGACCCTCGCGTTTCTTGCACCGTTTGAGACTTTCATGTTGCCCGCCGGCGGAGGCCCGAGCCAGATCATGGCACAGGAAAAAGGCGGAACCGCCCTCGGGCCGCCCATGCGCGATCAAATCGCCGAGGCCGACAAGTGGAACCTCTGCGACATCTATCCCGATGATGCCGCCTTTGAGGCGTCATTCAAGGCCGTCGAAACGATGATCCCGGATTTCAAGAAGCTGCGCGGAACCCCCGCCGAATCCGGCGACGCACTGCTGCAAGCGCTCAAGTCTCGCGACAAGCTCTCCATGGAACTCGACCGGCTCATGGTATATGCCGGCCTCAGTTTTCATCAGGACATGAGCGTGAGCGTCGCGCAAGGCCGCAGCGACCGTGTGCAGTCGTTGGGCACTCGCGCCAGCGAGGCGACAAGCTGGTTCGTGCCTGAAATCCTGAGCATCCCCTGGGAAACAATCTCCGGCTGGATGGAAAAGAACAAGGATCTCGCGGTCTATCGCCACGCGTTGGAGGACATCCAGCGCGAGAAGGCGCACTACCTTTCCCCGCGCGAGGAAGAGCTGCTCGCCATGGCCGGCGACGTGACCGCGGCACCCAGCAACATCTACAACCTCTATACGAATACCGATCTCGAATTCCCGATCATCAAGGACGAAAAGGGCAACGACGTCCGCCTCAGCTCGGCCGCCTACACCAAGCTGATTTATTCACGCAAGCGCGAGGTGCGCCGCGACGCCTTCATGGGTATTCACGACACCTACGCGAAGATGAAAGGCACGCTCGGTGCGATGCTCAACTCGCACGTGAAGCAGCACATCTTCAACGCCAAGGCCAGGCACTACGAATCATCGATGGCGGCCGCGCTGGGCGGGCCGAACGTTCCCGCAAGCGTGTACAAGAACCTGATCGAAACGGTGAATCGCAACACGCCGCATCTGCACAGGTACGTCGAGATGCGCAAGCGGCTGATGGGCCTCGATGAGATTCACGGTTATGACCTCTATGTACCGCTGGTCGGCGACACTGACGAGAAAATCGAATACGCCGACGCGGTGACGACCATCCTCACTGCCCTCCGGCCGCTCGGCGAAGACTATGTCGCCACGCTCAGGACCGCCTTCGATTCGCGCTGGATCGACGTGTACGAGACGAAGAACAAGCGCAGCGGCGCCTATTGCTGGGGGTCCTACGCCACCCATCCCTTCCTGCTGCTCAACTACGGCGGCACGATGAACGACCGCTCCACCGTGGCCCACGAAATGGGCCACGCCATGCACTCCTGGTACACCGTGAAGCACCAGCCATTCCCCTATGGCGACTACGCGACGTTCTGCGCCGAGGTCGCCTCCACCGTGAACGAAGTCATCCTCGCCCACTACCTGCTCAATCATGCCGAGAGCGACGTGGAGCGCCTGCTGATCTTGCAGCAGCAGATCGAGGGCATCCGCACCACCGTCTTCCGGCAGACCATGTTCGCCGAGTTCGAGATGAAGATTCACGAAATGGCCGAGGCCGGCGAGCCGCTGACCGGCGACACGCTGTGCAAGGTCTATGGCGAGCTGGTCCGTAGGTACTACGGGCCCGGGCTGGTCATCGAGCCGTCCGCGTCGGCCGAGTGCCTGCGCATTCCGCATTTTTATCGAAACTTCTATGTGTACACCTACGCCACCAGCCACTGCGCCGCGACCAACATCGGCCGGCGGATCATCGAAAACGAACCGGGCGCGGTGGACGGCCTGATGCAGTTTCTTTCGTCGGGCAGCAGTCGCTATCCGCTGGATACGCTGAAGCTCGCCGGCGTCAACATGAACAGCCCCAAGCCGATCGAGGACACGATGGAGATGTTTGGGGGGCTGTTGGCGGAGTTTGAGACTTTGTTTGAGAAGAATGCGAAGAGCGCGA
>DATMEE010000491.1:0-3830 GCA_035557035.1 Phycisphaerae bacterium | reverse complement strand
ATCGGACCCTTGGCATTTCCGGGCGACGCGCCTAGAATACCTTGATGTCCAAAGTGCTGTTCCGATGCGTTGGATTCTTTTTTTTCACCTGTGTAGCCGACAGTGTGCTGTTCGCCAGCGAGGTCTCCATTGACTCATGGGGCATTGGAAGCGTAATTACGGGTTCCGGAATCGGCTCCGATGCGGACGGCACCGGAACCGTTGAAAATCCGTTTCATCGGGTCGACCACGCTGAATTGCCTTCTCCCGGAGGCGCAACATCAACTGCCGACGCAGAATATTTCGCTTCCTGGGATTCTGAGGGTTTCTTCTCCTTTCTGGTCAACGGCCAGCACACCGCGGCCGGCAACCCGCTATCGCTTGTAAGTCGTTCTAGCGGCACTATTTACATTACGCCATCTCTAAATTCCCTCCTTTCGATTGACATTCTCTACGACTATTCGCTCGGGTCCGGAATGCGCGAGGCACGCGCTCAAGGGGCTGTCGCCGATAGCGAGGGCCTCGTCTATAACGCCGAAGTGATTCGGGACACGCTTTCCAGTCCCTCCACCGGCCAGATCACCGTCGACTCCCCTCCAATCCCGCTCAACGCCGGTACGCAGTATGCCCTTGTGTATCTCCTTCGCCTCATGTCCTTCAGCGGCAGCCCGTCCTCCCTTTCCCAAGGTGAGGGCTTCATACGTCTCGAACTCGTCCCAATCCCTGAGCCGTCCACTTCCGCCATGCTCCTGTTCGCGGGCGCGCTCTGCCTATCACGCCGCAGGCGCGCACGAGCCCTGGACCACAAGGTTTTCCAACTACAGTGACAAGTGATGCGCCTCCGCTTTACCTAAAATGCGAGTCATCACCCGTCGATCAGCCAACTACCACGAAGCCTGAACGAAACGCTGGCCCGTTGTCACCATGATTGTGACCAACGCCCGTATAGTAATGCGGTTGCACACGAAGTCAAGACAAATTCTCTCGTTCAGAAAAATTCTGAGTGCCCGCGTCCCGTCACCGGCGGACTTTCTCCTGCACCGGCCCGCATCCTCCGGCGAACGTACGTCAATCGCCCTCTGGCCTCGTAAAGCCGATTCAGCGGAAAAGCCAGCCTGATTAAGAATTATGCAAGCATGATAGTGCCACAACAGTGTCCGTCAACAAAAATCTTCTCAGCATTTTCCTGATTGAAACGCCGGCCGCCGCGCGATTCCGGGTAGCACGAGTCCGGAACGCAAAGCAAATCTCATCTTCATGTTGCGAGAATCGCTCACAGTCGATTTCGGCCCCGACCCGCCGCCATCGCCACGATTCCCCGGTCACCGAACCGGAACGGCGAGCAAGCCCAATTCCCATATGCCAAAAGATGCACCATCCCCGCCCGCCCTCGATCCCTTGGCCCCTCGGACACTCGGCCGCCCTTGTTTGCAACACTGTCTCGGTCTGTTCAGGTTTTGTTTAGGTTTTGTTTAGGTTTTGTTTCGGTTTGTTTCGGTTTCACCCTCGATTCCAGCGAAAAAAACGCGGGTGTTTGCCTTTGTTTGCGTTTGACCCCCCCTGGGCAAACAGCAGGGTTCCCGCCCATGCGACGTGGCGGACATCTCCACCGATGCCCACGTTCTGGCACCCCTTCGTAGTTGGTCGGACGAGGCGCGGTTTGCGCTGCGGCGAATCAAGGGGACTTGCTGCAACTGCCCGCGGATGTTTGCCGATGTGCTCAGTCCGCCGGGGCGGCGGACGCTACGGCTGATCTTCGCCAGCGTCGCACTTCGACCGGTTTTCGCGTGCCATTTGGAAAAGTGGCGATGACCTGACCTTCCGGGAACGCGCCTTCCAATTCGATCACCAATCCCACCGCGCCTTGAGGGAGACTCTCCAAAGCCTTATTGAACTGGGCGGTCAACTCGGGTCGTGTCAACGGATCGCGCGGGGGGAAGAAGAATTTACCGAGTTGGATGAATTGATGAAAACCCAGTCTGTCCGGTCCGGAGATTTTCGGAAGCGCCTGCAACGAAGCGGGTTCGATCGGCGCGTACAGCAACGCATAGATATAGGGTTGCACGAACTCCCGGGTGACCAGCACGAAGTCAGCGTCGTTCATATTGCCGCCGACAAAACGCATGGCACGGACCAGGCCCGTTTGGTACCCAGCTTCCAGTCGTGGCTGCAGATTACTCACATAGACGTCAACAAAATACACAAGATTGCACGCCATCGCCGTCGATGCGCAAATGATGACGACGCGCTGTCGCACGGCCGGAACGTGACGGATCAAAAACGCCCCGCCGATACCGGCAAGAATCGGATAGAGCAACATGCCTGAAATCGTCCGGAACGGGTGCGGATTCCAATCCGCGCACAGGGCCGCAGGCCCCGGGTAGAGCAAGAGCCAGGCGAGCAGGAGTCGGGACCATCGACTGCGCCGCAACGTGCGGACGGTCAGCACCAATCCGGCGATCCAGAGCGGCGCCGTTACGACAAGGTGAAGGCCGATGCCCTCGAGCGTCGCGCCGGAGAGTTCATCGGATCGATAGAAATAGTACAGCGGCGAAAGATTCGACAATTCGTTTTGAACAAACTTCAGCGATGGACTGTCAACGATTTCAGGCGGCTGCGCCCAAATGGCCACCCGGGACCGGGCCGCAATCCTGGAAGCGTCGGAGAGCGCCGTGATCCATAAGGGCATCGTTCCGATGGCGAGTCCGGCGAGCGCGGCGGTGATCGGCGCGCCGTCATTTGTCCTGTCCAGCCGCCAGCGCCAGCTTCGCGCAAAGACGAGAAGCAGTGCGACAAGAAACAGCGGCGTGAACACGCGCGTCGCGGGGTAGATCCAGGTGTGCAGACCGAAGGCAAGTCCCGC
Source organism: Phycisphaerae bacterium (assembly GCA_035557035.1). GTDB lineage: Bacteria > Planctomycetota > Phycisphaerae > UBA1845 > UTPLA1 > JADJRI01. The sequence continues at coordinate 988 of DATMEE010000491.1, read as the reverse complement.
GAGGATCGCCCAGGCGCATCGGCGAAACATCGTGCCGCCGGTCTGAGCAGTTTCCCCCGATTCACGGAGCAGTCCGGCAGATGCTGTGGCCAGCAGTGCGAGGGCGAGAAAGAAGGGCGCGAAACCGGACTCGTGCGCCGTTCGGCAGAGCAGGAGATGCCATGGATCCGTCGCGAGAACAATGGCGGCGATGACGGCCGCTGCTTCGCCGCTTAATCGCCGCACCAGAAAATACAACAGTGCGACAGTGGCGACGCCGAGCAGGGCGTCGGGAAGGCGGGCCGCCGTTTCGGTTGGCCCGAGGACCGCCACGAACGGAATGGTCAGATACGTCGTTAGTGCCGCCGTATAGTCACCTTCGCCGAAGCTTTCGAGCATCAGCGGCCAGCGAGCCCCGTGACGGTCGCCTCCTGTTTCGAGCAGGCACCAGGCGTCGTATAAGCGGGACGCTTCGTCCTGATACAGAGGCGGCGGCCAGCGATCCAGCCCCGGAAGCCGGAGCAGCGCGGCAATGAAAAGAACACCGAGAAGCCGAAGCGCGGCGCCGGAGCGTGGCTTTCGCGTGTCATCGGCCGTGCATGCGTCCCATTGCATCGCCTTCATCGCCATAGTCGCACGTTGAAGCATTGACGGGCGAAGACCACGATGAGCACGCCCTTGAGAATGTACGCCACCATGGTCGCGCCGGCCGCTCCGTTGATGTCGAATCGTGGAACCAAAATGAGATTCAGCGTGAGGTTGGTCAGCACCACGATCAACATCAGGAGGGTCTGCATACCCGGCCGGCCGCCCTGAAAGAGAATGCCGCCCATCGGCGCGAAGCCGGATTGGAAGACGACGCCGATGAGTAATAGAGCGAATGCAACGGCGCCGGCCTCGAAGCCCCGGCCGGGAAACACGGCGCGCATCAGCGGGGCGTACGCGATGATTGCGACGAGCGCCAGTCCCGCCATCAGGCCGTGCATCATCACCCGCGTCTTGCGGGCGA
>DATMEE010000490.1:0-4437 GCA_035557035.1 Phycisphaerae bacterium | reverse complement strand
CGTCACCATGGCAGATGTGCCCTCCTTTGTAAACACACTCATCGGCGTCATCGACGACCCCTTCTATCAGGAAGCGGCCGACCTGAACTGCGACGGCCAGGCCGACGGCCAGGACGTCGCGCCCTTCGTGACCGAGCTTTTGAATTCTTAAAGGAGAGAGAACGTTGACTTGAGCGGGGCGGGTGATGACCTCATCCGCCCCTGCTCGAGCGGGGCGCGCCGAGATCGCGATCTAATCTCGTCGGCTGGCCCGCACCTCCCGCCCGCGAAGCACCGAGCGAACAAGCTGCGAAATCGCCTGCTGGTCCACCGGCGATGCCGTGACGCTCAGCTCATTTTCATCGCGATACACCCGGATGGACGCATGAGAATAGGACAGCGCCCGCGCCAGAGCGGCCGCGTGTTTTCTCGACAGTTCGTACGTTTTCCGGATCGCCGTTTCACGCGGTAGATCGCCCTGCCCCCGATGGACATGGCGTCGAAGAATGTTCACCAGGTCGCGGACGGCGCCGACGCGGTGAGTGGAACCTTCAACCAGGAGCCGGTCGCCGTCTTCACGGACCAAGACGGGAACATCCTCGGGCTTCAACAAATCAAATAATGCGTCGACGCGGGCCGCATCCAGATCCGTCACCAGCAACGGATTTGCTTCAAACATGCGCGGCCAGACGTGATGCCGCGTCGCGCGGCCGAGCGTGATCGCGCCGAACGCCATGGCCCCCATCAACAGCATCATGCCGAATAAGCCCGCCCGACGGCCGCACCGCGGGCCAACCGCCGCCGATTTTCTGCCGGGACGCTCGAACGTGGCCGGCGGCATTCTGAAGGGCCGCGTTGCCGATTTTGGCGGCGCGGCGGTTTCCGGCGGCACGACCGGCTCGGCCGGCCGCATGAGCGGTTCACCGCAGCGGCTGCAAAATCGGGCTTCGGGTCGATTGGTGGTGCGGCAGAGCGGGCAATCGTGGGACATGACACTTCTCCCCTGGGCATGATCGAGCCGGCCGGCACGCCGACTCACTTCTAATAATAGCTCAGGAAATTGGACGCTGCGAAGGCTTCGCCAGTTCAAATGCCGTTTTCGGATTAAGTTTGACGTGGCGTACGCATCGCGTATGAAGAATCAATCCGGCGGCTTTTCGGCGGCCGGAGGGAATTGGGTCAGTTGGGGACTCAAGCCGTAGACTTGCTGTATCAGTCGGCTCATGTCGGCGAGTCGCTCTTCCGGAGTCATCCTGGCCTTTTTCTCGGCTTCGGCCAGCTCGCGGCTCTTTCGAGCGAGCAGAACATCGGCGCGGCGGCGGGCGAGGTGAATCTGGGAGACCATGCGATAGGCGTCGACCAGCCGTTGAATTCTGCGGGGTGCGGCGCCGGGGTTGTCGACTTCCTCGAGGAGCCGGCGGGCGAGCAGGTCGGGCAGCAGGTCGTTGAGCTGCACGCCTTCGGGAAGGTTTCGGCGGGCGTGGTCGGAGACAGCGGCGGTCATGCGGATGCGGCGGGCGTAGTAATAGAACGCGGTGAAGCTGACGCCGTTGAGGACGGGCTTGAACTTCTGGAAGACGCCCCTGTAGGTGGGCGGGTCGCGGTCTACGAGGGCGCGGCGAATCTTGGCGCGGGTGACGGGGTCTACCTTTTCGAGCATCGAGGAATGAGATTCGAGGTCCTCGTAGACGGGTTCGCGGACGTGCGGCTGGCCGGCCGTGTCGAGGTCGGCGGGATTTTCTTTTTTCTCAGCGGGGTTTTCCGGCTCGGATTCGATTTTCAAGTTCATCTTTTTTTTTCTCCCGGGTTGAATTGAGCTGAAACGGCCTGAACGGGGCTGGGGGGTTGGAGTTGTGTATCGAAATTGCAAACGCCGAAGCGCGTCGCCCAGCCGACCAGGCTGCACTCCAAAACGGCGAAAGGGGGTTGGTACGATGTCGATCAAAGTTTCCCATATGTGATAAGGGCTTGCTCGATGTGCCGAAAAGAGTTTCTCGTGGCGAGTTATGAGTGCCGAGATCGCACCAGGGTCGAAGATCGAATCGATCAGCTATCCGCTCGGATAAGAGTCCTTTTGCGAAGTCGAGCGCCCGGACTGGAACAACGGGCAGCCGGACCGACACGGCCGACACGGTCCGGCTCGCGATGGCATCGCGATTTTCTGAGCAGTGTCTGAGGATGGCGCGTGCGCGAGAGATTGGCATTCAGGGGTGCTGGAAAGCGATTTTCCTAGTAGTTCTTTCTGCGGGCGCCTGTCACAATTCGCGACAGAGCGATGTCGTAACTTCTACGACACATCCCGAAAACTGGTGCGGAAAGAGCGGCCCAATTGTCCAAACCCCGAAGAATCGAGAACAGCTTGGAGCTGCTCGAAGAAGCTCATTTTTTGAATCCGTCCGTTGTCAATCCGCTTCCGATGCCACAATAATGACGCGAGAATGTTCCGCCAGCTTCGCCGTTGGATCCAATGGACGGACAAGCCCATTCTCGACGATTCCGGGAATTGCCAATGGGCGGCGCGCGGAGGACGCGAGGTGCATCTCCATCGGCTGAGCCGGTGCGCCAGGGGGCAACTCCAGGGGAACAAGCTGAGGCTCCGCTGCTATTTGCTCGTCTCGCGCACGCCTTTCCGCAGTGCGCGAGTCGGGGGGAATACTAGGCACCGTGGCACCTCTCAATACGCTGTTATGACAAAAACTGATGCGTCCTCCAGGTCTGCGAAAATGTCTGGAAAACCCTCATTGATTATATCATATCGCCAGATGACCCATATGAATCGCCCCGACGGCGTTTTCGCAAACATCTGGAAGGAACTGTCATCCCGTTCTACAAGTGAATAGACGCTGTCAAAGGACGCCTCGACTTCTTCGACCGACAAGCCGTGCGCGTGGACTTTGGCAATGTTCCACGCAATCCACTTGAATCGACGCACTGCTGCCAACCTTCTCACGCGTCGTCCGCATGCTCCGCGATCGCCGCTTCCACGTCATCCACCTCCGTCGTCGCCAGCACTTCGAGCACGTGATCCACGTCGTGGCGGAAGAACCAGAGGAACGGCACGTTGGAGATGCGCAGCACGACGTTGCTGTTGGTGTCCAGCACGATGACGTCGCCGGCGCCCAAGCCCAGAAACGTCTCGATCAGGTCGCGCCAGTCGCGCTTCACGCGCTTGGCGGCGCGCGGGAGGGAATCGCTGGTGCGGAACATTCGCTTGTGGGTGATCTCCCGCGTGGTGATCTCATACCGCCCATCGAACCACGCCGCCCCCAGCACAAAAATAAGAATGATCAGCGTCGCGATGCTGAACACGCCGGCCGTCCCCTTGTCGAACGCGACGTTGTACGACTCGAAAAATGCCTTGATGTTGGAGAGAACCGGGATGCCCTTCTTCGCTTCGACGAGCAACCCGATGAGCCAGAGAATGATGACCACCGCGGCGATGGCGGCGGTCTTGTTGCGATCGGTGTCCGAGCCCATGCAAATGAGCACGATCAGCAGCGTCGTGATCCAGATCCACCCCATGACCACGTCGCGCACAAAATTGTGATCGACCAGCCACGGCCCGAGGAACCCCAGCACCATCACCGGCCACAAATAGATCAGCGTCGAAAAGCTGGTGAAATATACCTTCGGGTTGCCCCGGTCCTTGCCGACGCGAAAGACCAGCGGGCGGGCCAGCCAGGTGATGGGGGTGAAGATGAAGGCGATCCCGCGGCCGATGGTGGCGAAGAAGCCGCGCTCCTCGGGTGGCGCGTGGGCAGTAATGACGACCGGTTGAACGGCGGCGGGAACGACTTTTGTTTCGGAAGGCGGTTGGGTCGGCCCGTCGGCCATGGCGAGGCTCCTGGAGTTGAAGAACTCGGGTCCGGGCCAATTCTATGAGGCCCTGTCAGAACCCGCCACGCCAAGTGGCGGGTTAGGGCGAACTGCAAGGCTCAAGCGGTATCGGCTCGGCGTCTCGGTTCTGAGGGCGAGCCGAAAGAGGGTCGTCGGATGCGCGAAAGTCCGGCGTCGGCGGTCCGTTGGAGACACATGGCATCATCGCACGCGAAATCCGTTCTCCCTAAACTGGGTGCTTTCACTTTGGGCCGACATTCTTGTTCGCCCACGTTCTGGAGAAAATCTATGTCCCGCCACGCCCTTCGTTCCATCGTATTGTGTCTTTGCACCGCCTTATTCGCGGCAAGCAGCTTCGCCGACGAGCTCAAGCGCCGCGGCATGATGGGCATTCATCCCGTCCCCGCGAGCGAGCCGGGGCAGCCGCCCAAAAAAGGTGTGCGGCTGGCGCGGATTTTCCCCGACACCGCGGCCTCGAAAGCGGGTCTCGAGGCCGATGATGTGGTTGTGAAAGTGAACAATCGCGAAGTCGCCGACATGCAGGCGTTTCTGACGTACATGCGGCAGTTTTACGGCGGCGACACAGTGACCTTCACCGTCGAGCGCGGCAAGGAAACGCTG
>DATMEE010000489.1:0-10066 GCA_035557035.1 Phycisphaerae bacterium | reverse complement strand
TAGCACGTCGGGCCGACGATGAGATCGAAGTGCATGTCCCCGTCCGCGTCGGCCCTTGTTTCATGAGCGACATGGCGAAGCAGGGGACCGTTGAAAAGCATGCGATTCGCGCTGGCGGCCGCCTCCAATTGACGCGTCCATTCTTCCGCGATCAGAAATTCGAGTGCCGCGGTTGTCGGCCTCGGCGTGTCAATAGCGGCAACGCGTACGCGTTCCCGTGAAAAGCAGCCGGCCACATCGACGATGAAAGGTAGTTCGTTTGGAACGCTGAAATGGCCGAAATCAGTCACATTTAGTCCATTGAAGCGGGGCGACTGGGATTTTGCCTTGATCACGGCATTGCGAGCGGATTATACTCCACAACAATGCGTCCGGGTCGCGGCATCGCGATTCGAGCATTCGGAGTCTCTGCAAGTGCCTAAACGCGTCGTGACCTATCTGGTGCTCGGCATCCTGCTCGCGGTTGCAACCGGGGCGACAGGGGCGCTGCACCATCTGCACGACGACGATCACGGCGCTCCGGCCGATTGTCAAACCTGTCGTTTCATTAAGGCAGCCGCAACAGCTGTCATTGTGGCCGCGGTCCTTATCGTCTTTTTGAACGATGAGAAGCGGGCCATCGTCCTGGCCGAAACCCCGACCTGCTCACGAGGGCTGGGCCATGGTTTTCCGGCAGGCCCCCGAGCTCCTCCCGGCCGCTGACAAGTCTCTTGCAGGTCAATGGGAAATAGATTCGCTGAAATCTATCGCATGCGCGCGCACCCTCGCGCCCTGCAGGTAGCGGCGAATCATTTCATACCCTGCATTCTCATCGCCTGACTGTGTTTCGCGGACTGCCCGGGCACGTTCATTTTGAGCGTGAATGCGGAACCCGTTGAAGCGCCAGCGCGACCCATCTGAATCGTGGCGAATGAGTGCGATTGTCCAAATGCACCGCGCCGGGTTCTCCGAATTTATTTTTTTGAACGATCGGGTCAACATTATGACACGTCGTGCATTCACGCTTATAGAGCTCCTGGTGGTCATTGCGATCATCGCGATTCTCCTCGCCGTCCTGCTGCCCTCGCTGAGTGCGGCACGCGTCGCGGGATACAGAACGGCCTCCGCGCGCAACATGGAACAGATCGGCATCGGACTGTCGATGTACGCCGACGACAACGGCGGCTACTTCCCCGAGACGACGCACGGTTTGCCGTTCAATCGCTCGTGGATTTTCACGCTCATGCCGTACGTCGGGAACGTGAACGAGATTCGTCTCTGTCCCATGGACCCGTATCGCGGCGAGCGGCTGGCTAACGACAGCAGCAGCTTTGTACTGAACGAGTACATCTCGGTCATCAATGTCGACCCATTCGGGAACGTCATCGATGACTACACGAATCTGCATCGCTTGATCAGCCCCAGCACGACAATTTCCACTTTCGTCGGCGCCGACGGCATGGCGGTCAGCGTCTCGTCTGATCACACCCATTCGCGCCAATGGTTCGCGGATCCGTCGAGCGATGCGTGGACGTTGATTCGGCAGGATATTCAGCCGGATCGATATGGCCCCGGCGACCATGCCGCCGACAACACTCGCGGATCGTCGAATTATCTCTTTGCCGATACGCACGTGGAATCGACCGCGGCAAGAGCCATCAAAGACAAGGCCGACGCGAGAATCAACTTCGCGCGGCCGATGGGACGTTGAAAACTAAACCTGAACTCAATGGAGATTTGAAAGATGCATCTTAGAATAGCCCATTACCTGACAGCAATTTCGTTTGTCTGCGTCCTCACTGCGGCGACGCAGCGCGCAGCCGCCCAGCAAACCTGGACCTCCGGCCACGGAGACATCGGCATCGCCTACGAGGATGGCTGGGACCTTCACATTCATGCCGAAGGCGCCATCATAGAGGGCGTTGAATATCCCGACGACGAATTTGACGCCGCCGACGTCCGCATTCTGCTGCCGGCATCGACACAAACAGTCCGGCCCGCGGGGGCAAACTGGGATCCGATCGGCGTAAGTGCCGGCCAGCCGTATTGGGCGCTTCCCCAAACTGAAGTCGTGGGCGTGCCTTTTGTCGGTTTTGGCACAGAGGAGATTCTGTCAGGAGACTTTGCGGGTGACGCGATCACCCTCACGCTGACGGGCGTCGCCTCACCCAGCGGCACGGGAAATTTCTCGCTCTACCAGACTGACGCTTTCGGCGAGCCGACTTTTCATGCGTCGTCGGCTGACGGGCTGGATGCCTCTGACAGCCTTGCGCTGAATGCGGAGGATCATCTTCACGCGAATCTGGCGTTCACCGAGATGGGCCTGTGGGCCATCACGTTCGAGGCATCGGGCACGCATTCAGTGCACGGATTCGTCACGGGAGAAGGGACCTATTTGTTGGGGGTCGTCCCCGAACCAGGCACGGCCGCGATGCTGTTATTGAGCGGTGTCCTCGCGCTTCGGCGGCGAACGAGGTAACGCTCATCTCGTGCGTTTTTTTCAGTCGAGGAACAACGGCGCTCCCACGCCTGGTTGGGAGCGCCGTACCCCTCGGCCTCAACAAGATCGACTGTAACGCATCGATGGAATGTTGATCGCCTCGATGTGGAAACGCGAAGTACCAAGGATGTCTCCCATGCAGAGAAAAACCTGGAGTGTTGCACTTGTTTTCATTTTCACTTCGCTTTCCAGCGAGCGTATTGCGTCGGCCGGCACGCCCATCTGCGATTACGTCACAAGTGAAGTGAAGACGATTTATTTCGGAATCGAAGTCCCCACGCCCGATCCCGACCATCCCGCGACGGTATCGCTGGGCCATACGGACCTGGACGTGCCATATCGCAACTGCGAGTGGGATGTCGAAATCTCCCCCGAGAGCGGACAGCTCGCGCCGGCGGATGCGCTGCTCTACGGCGGCACCCAGGCGCGATTCACCCTCGCCTCCATCCCGCCCGGTTTCGAGTTCATCGGCGCTGCACCGGGTGAGACGTTCTGGATTCTGCCCCAGAATCAAATGGCAGGCGTGATATTTCTTGGAGTCTCGTCCGAGTCGATGACGATCGCGGATCGCGGTCGGCTCTGCGAATGGAACCCAGGCGACCCGCGCGGCGGCGCCGATGTTCCCGCCAAATGGATACGCATCGAGCTTGCCGAAGTGCGCGGCCCTGAGGGCGGATATTTTTCCGTGTGGCAAACCACCGGCCCCGGCCAGGTCGTTCAATACATGTCCACATTCGAAGAGGGCATCACCGACGTGGACTCATATCACGTTCTCGCCGGTTCGCATTCCCACGTGAATTGGGGCTTCACCGAGCCGGGAGTTTATGAGGTTGATTTTCACCTCTCCACTTACGTCGAACGAATCGTTGGCGATGTCGAATGCGATTGTGTCGTGGATTTGCTGGACATCCCCGCCTTCGTCGACGCGCTCATCTCTCCGGATGCGTTCGAAATAACCTATCTTGATTGTAATATCATGAATGCGGATGTAAACGGAGATGAAGCGATCGACGGCGCCGACGTGCAGGCCTTTGTGGATTTGCTTACGTTCAACTGAGACTTGGCGGAACGCTGGTATTTGTCCCAGTGGAGTTCGGGATGGCCAGTCCAATCAATGCCGATCTGGGCGGATGGGAAGTCGTCAGCCGATCCGAGCACCACGCGATCTTTCGCCCACGCCTGGAGACGAGCATGCGCATCGTCTGGACCGGTGTGTTGTGTCTCCTGACGAGTGGGGGGCTCTATCTCTACGGTATTCGCGGCGGCTGGACCGGATGGCCGATTCACATCATCCTCTGGGCGGCGGCGCTCTTCATGTTCATCACCCCGTTCGCGGTGCGACTGGCGATTTATCGCGACCAGGCCGCCGGCGTCGCCCGAATCTGGGCACGCGGCCAGTTCGGCAGGACCCGCCGCGTCGTCCCGCTCGGCGCCAGCGAATTTCACATAATGGTCACTGAGGCCCGCCAGAAAACTCAGCGATACGGCAGTTCGGTGTTGCGAGGTTATGTGTGGACGCTGCACGTCGACGGCCCGCAGCCGATGAACCTGCGCCTCACCGAGCCGGTGCCCGAGGATCGTCACATGCCCGGGGACGCAGAGGACCTCGCAAAGCATATCATGACGCTGTTGACGCCCGCGAGACCCGATCCAAGTTCGTCTCATATCTGAAATCCCCTACGCTTCACCCCTGCGCCGTCGTCGTCGCCCGCGACTCGCGCTTCATCTGCGTGCTCACCCGCTTCAGGGCTTCCACGTACGGCTCGCCAAGCTGCCGCTCGCCCGGCGTCGTATGGCGCAGCACCCATTCCTGGAATTCATTCGGCCCGCCGAAGTCGCTCTTGAAAATGATCGCGATCTCTTTCAGAAACGCCGACTGTTTGGAAGCCTCAGCCACCCGCGCCCGGCAGAACTCGCTCTTCTCCGCCGGCGATTGGATCCGCGCATATTGCGAAGCCTCGTCCATGAAGTTCTTCTTAAGATGCTTGAAAATCACCTCGGTGAACGCCTTGCGATCCTCATCGCTCAGCGACGCCAGCGCGTCCTTCAGCTCCTTCTTCCGCGCCTCCTGCGTCAACCCATCCTTCCACTGTTGCAGAAATTGCTGCTGCTCGATGTCCATCAGCCGATCGAGCCCGCGCGGGTTCGAGACGTAGGCGATCACCTCCGACGCGCCGGCCGTCGCCACCGACGGCCGCGCTGGAGTCATCAGGTTGTCATAAGAAAACCACGCGACGACCAGTCCCAATCCCACAATCCCGCCGATCAGGACCGCCGGACGATAACTGGGCCGCCGATTTTTCGTCGCTTCATTCATCATGCCTTCAATACACTCCCATCACCGCGGCCGGGTAATCGATTCCCGAGCCACAAAATCCGCAAACAGGATGTTATAGCCGCCGCCGCCCGTGCCTTCGTGAAACGCCTCAAAATCCGACAGCACCCGTTGATCGGCCCGTCCGAAGCCAAAGCCCTTTGCATTGGAAATGGACTCCTCCCCGATTTTCCGACCACCGCGCGCCTCGCTCCAGAACCACTCGTAACTCAGCCCCTCGCTTTCGTAATACGTGTCGGCATCGCCTGTTTCACTCGATCGAGAATCCAACGGACAGCGATAGGCATCCGAATCCATCTGGAGAAACGATTCCAAAACCGCCGGCAGCGTTTGCCACTGGTCCGATTCCGTACCGACCTTGATCGAACTCAATTTGGAAACGAAGGGCCACCGCTCGCCATTCGCGGTCATATAAGATGACAGCGCCTTGCCGATCTGATCGAGGTTGTTCAAGCATCGCGTGCGTGCCGCCACAGTTCTCTTTTCAGAAATCACCGGGAGGAGGACCCAGGTCGCGAGGCCCAGGACCCAGACGATGGCGACGATTTCCATCCTTGTAATGGCTTTACGCAAATAACGTCGACGTGTTTGCAGAAACTCTGTCCCTTTCGACATCGCGGCGATAAAAGCCCAACGGGCCCCGAGAGCGATTATCACGCCTCCGGAGCCCGTCAACAAGTTTTAAGACTGTATGTTCGTGTGGCGTCTCAGTCAAATCTGCTCATCAACGGGCTCGTCCGCCTGCTTCGGAGCACCCCGCCACACCCGTACGTCCGTCACTTCGCACGCCACCTTTTCAAGCTCGTCAAAAGAATCTCGATAGTAGCAGTGGACAGGGAATCGCCGCGTCTCGCGCGGAAGAAGCGGGCCGCGCCAATCGTCTTCGATCTGAATCGGCGTCGCGGCCCACTCGCTACGTTCAAACAGAGGAGCGTTCTCTGAATCCAAACCAATGATCCGCATGCTCAGCAGGCTCACAATCTCATCCCCGTTGTTCTGAACTTCCACGACGATCCGTTTTCCACCCGAGCGTGACCCTTCGATGACGCGCGCCGCAATCTCGACGTTCTTCAGATACCCCGGCTCGCGAACGTCATTGATCGCGTCGGCCAAAGCAGGCGGCAGGGCGGCTCGAATCTCCGGCAGCGCCCGCGCGGCCTCGCCCACCAGCGACACCAGCGAGTCGCTCTTATGGTCGAGCACGCGCAAGCCATAAACCGCCAGTCCCGTCACGCTGACGATGGCCGTGATCAGAATCATTGAGAGGCTGATCACCGTGATTGCCAGAAACGACATTCGCTTGTTGACCACCGTCGTGCCATTTTCATGATACATGCTCAAACTCCTTGTCACCCGATCGTTCGCAGCCAGCAGCTTGCCGTTAGGGAATTCACAAATTAGGCTGAATTCGCCGAACCGCTAGATTCATATTATGGTCCCTTGCAAAACTATTTTGAAAGTGCCGTCCGACCTCCGAGCTTTCAGCCAATCGCCAGACTTGTCCGATAAATACGCAGAACCCGGCGCCGCGCCGCGCAAGTATTGCGCCTGTCGCCCCTTATGTAAAGCACCCAATGGCTGACATCCTCGATCAAAGCGAAGTCGACGCACTGCTTAGCGCCATCCGGGTCTGAAGAGTCCGGCGAGCCGGTGTTTGCACCCGGCTACCAGTCCAATTTCCCTGACGACAATCGCGATATCTCCGTCTATGACTTCAAGCGCCCGGAGCGCGTCAGCAAGGACCAGATGCGGGCGCTGCACTCCATCCACGAAAACTTCGCCCGAAACTTCGGCGCTTCTCTCTCCGGCTTTCTGCGGACGATCGTTGAAACCCGCGTCTCCACGACCGAACAGTTGACCTACAGTGAGTTCATCCATTCGCTGCCCAGCCCCACGTGCTTCACGCTCCTCTCGGCCGAGCCCCTCGAAGGCCAACTCTGCCTCGAACTCAGCCCGCTGATCGTCTTCCCAATTGTCGATCGCCTGCTCGGAGGCACGAATGCGGAAATCTTCATCCCACAGCGGCCCCTCACTGCCATCGAGATGCGCCTGATGAGCCGCATCATCACCAAGGCCCTCGACAATCTCGCCGAAGTGTGGGCCGACCTCGTCCGCGTCACCTTCGCCGTCACCGGCACCGAGAGCAATCCACACCTGGTTCAGATCGTCGCGCCCAACGAAGTGGTCGTGGTCATCGGCTTCGAGATCAAAATCGGCGCCCGCGCCGGCACCATGAGCATTTGCATTCCATTCAACGTGATCGAGCCGATCGTCAACAAGCTCGGCGCCCAGAGCTGGCTCGCCTATTCCCACAAGACGTCGAACCGGGCGCAGGAAGAGAACGTCTCGCACAACATCAAGCACGCCAAAGTGCAGTCGCGAACTTATCTGGGCCGCACCGAAATGACCGTCGAGGACCTCATGTCCCTCTCGCCGGGCGACATCATCCAGCTCGACAAGCTCGTCGCCCGCGACTTTCTCATGCAGGTCGAAGGCCGCAACAAGTTCGCCGGCCGCATCGGCAAGCTCCGCGGCCGCCGCGCCCTCCAGATCACCCGCCGCGCCCGCCCCGACGAAATTCTGTAAAATCAGAGCCGCAACCGCAAGGTCAGGGCCGTGGTGAGGAGCGGTACCCGCTAAACTACCGTCAGATCAACGATGCCGTTGCCCGTCGTTCATGTTCGACCATGAGACATCGCAATACGAAAAGCTGCACAAGGCCTTGTAGATGATCAAATCATTTGCAATCGCGAGGTCAATCCTCTCCAAACACTTTTATCATCGCCTTGCGCACGTCTTGAATGGTGTCATCCTCGACCCCGGCGCCCTTGGCGTCAAAATCTGCAAGCCTGCTTTCCATAAGCGGGTGCTTGATATCCGGAGTGGCCAATTGCTGCCGCGCGCGAAGCCGCCGTATCGCAAGGATTTCAATGGGAATTAACTCAAAGGGAGTCTGCCGAAATTCCTGATGCCAATCTGCATCACGACTATCCATGTTCTGACAATGGTATTCACACGCATCCGTTAGCGCGCTCGCAACGTCATCGCCTGACACCCAGTTTCTGAGGATGGCGTCATACACACCGAAATCTCGCTCCTGTATGGATTGTGGCAGCAACTTGCCTTGGTCCAACATATGCAGGGCGAGAACGAAGGGTTCATACCGCCGGACGGGCCAGAACTGTGGATTCTGCAGGCGACCATCCGTTTCTATGGCAAGGAGTGCGTTTGCGCTGGTGGATGCAATAGGGTCGAGCCCTGTCAGAACGCCATAGCAGTAAAGATGGGCACAAAGCGTAGAAATGCTGTCGTACGCACCGGTGCGTCGCGTTGGATCAGTCCCCCAGGACGCGGAATACAGTCGCAGATTGATACGAAGCGTCCAGTAATGATAGAGCGCGGATCGATGGATAAACGTCCAGCCGCCGGCATCACCGTCGAGAATGGCCATGTAACCCAGCCGCCCCCAACAGATTGTCAGGCCGTCAAGGGAAGATGCGATGTTGTTGAAACTCGTGGGCTCCGGATTCAGCAGGTCTTGTTGTAAATAGCCGGAATCACGCTCGATCTGATGGTGAACGTCCCGGCACCAGCCGCGGATCTCTTTGGTCAATCTCGTGATGATCTTCTGGCCCTTCATTTCACTGATTCTCATGGCTACGTGGCACGCCCTCAAGTCGCCGCTAACGCCGGCCTGTCCGCGCCCGCTCGCTGCCGCGCGATCTGAACCAGGCCGAGAAAAAACGGATCGGGCCGGAGCGGCCGGCTGGTCAGCTCCGGATGCGCCTGCGTCGCGACGAAATACGGGTGCCGATCCTGCGGCAGCTCGAGCACCTGCATGATCGGATAGTCCGGCGCCTTGCCGCTGAAGATCAGCCCGCAACTTTCGAGTTGACTGATGAACCGCGGATCCACCTCGTACCGATGCCGGAATCGCAGACGGGTCTCCGGGGCTCCGTTGTACAACCGCGATGCCAGCGTCCCCGGTTTCAGAATCACGTCCTGTCCGCCCAGCCGCATGTTCCCGCCCAGCCCCTCGATCTGCTTCTGCTCCGGCAGAATGTCGATGACGGGATATCGGCACTCCAGGTCAAACTCCGTCGAATTCGCCCCCGGCATGTTGCACACGTTCCGCGCAAACTCGATCACCGCCAACTGGAATCCGAGGCACAGGCCCAGGTAGGGGAGTCCCGTCTTCCGCGCATGTTCAATGCACGCGATTTTCCCCTCGACCCCCCGCGCCCCAAAACCGCCCGGCACGATCAATCCCTGCACGTGGGCCAGCTTCTCCGCCACGTTCTCCGCGGTGATGTCCGTCACCTCGAACCAGTCGATGTTCACCGTCACGCCCAGCCGCGTCCCGCAATGCTCCAGGGCCTTGATGACCGAAGCATAACTGTCCCGAACCGAGGTATATTTGCCCGCGATCCCAATCGTGATCGACTCCCCGCGCGTGTGCAGCCGCGCGACATAATCCTGCCACGTCAACCGCGCCGTCGCTTCCATTTCGGGGTGAACCCGGTCGGACAGGTTCAAAATATCGACGACCTGGTTATCAAGGTTCGCGTACCGAATCATCTCCGGAATCAAATAAATCGACTCGCAGTCGTGCATCGAAAAAACCCGGTCCAGATTCACGCTGCTATATAGCGAGATCTTCTCCCGTGCCTTGATCGTGACAGGCTTCACCGCCCGGCACGCGATGATGTGCGGTTGAATCCCGCACTGCAAGAGCTGCTTGATCCCCAACTGCGCCGCTTTCGACTTCTGCTCCCCCAGCGCCGGCGGCTCGAGGATGTACGTCAGCGCCACCCAGCACGTGCTTCTTTCGCCTTCCTCAAACGCAAGCTGCCGCAATGCCTCG
This sequence comes from Phycisphaerae bacterium, assembly GCA_035557035.1. Lineage (GTDB taxonomy): Bacteria > Planctomycetota > Phycisphaerae > UBA1845 > UTPLA1 > JADJRI01. The sequence continues at coordinate 388 of DATMEE010000489.1, read as the reverse complement.
ATGTAATACGCGTTCTCGACGTCGCCCACCGTCCCGCCGATTTCGATGAACACCACGTCCGCGTCCGTCGCGACCGCAAGCTGCCGCAGCTTGTTCTTCACCTCGCCCGTCACGTGCGGAATCATCTGCACGTCGCGCCCCAGATACCCGCCGCGCCGCTCCTTCTCCAGCACCGCCGTGAAAATCTGCCCGCTCGTTGAAAAATTCATCCGCGTCATGTTCTGGTCGAGCATCCGCTCGTAGGTTCCCAGGTCCATGTCGCATTCCATCCCGTCGTCCAGCACGAACACCTCGCCATGCCGAAAGGGATTCAGCGTGCCCGAATCGAGATTCAGATACCCCTCCAGCTTGATGGCCGCGACCGTCAGTCCCTTGTCCTTCAACACCT
>DATMEE010000488.1:0-5049 GCA_035557035.1 Phycisphaerae bacterium | reverse complement strand
GATCCAGGCCGTCGCTCCAACCTGTGCACATTGCTCCTGCCGCATTGTCGGTCACGGCATGGAGAAGGACGGCACGTTCTTTTGCTGCGCCCATTGCGCGGAGAAAGCCGGCGCTCCCGAAATGCGCGACCGGGCCTAGCCGGTCGCATGACAGCGCTGTGAAGATCAGCGGCGCTCGGATCGATCGCCCCGGCGGTCGTCATTGTCACGACCGCGCCCGTCGCCGCGGTCTCCTCGGTCATCATCGCGACGGCCGTCCCAACGGTCGCCCCGGCGATCGTTATCGCGGCCGTCCCAGCGCGAGCGATCCGCGTCCTTCTCGGACGGAGCAGGTGTGGCCGCCGGTTGCTGGATGGTGACATTCGTCGGCTGTGGATCGATCACACCGGTTGCATAAAGGATGCCTCCGCCGACGAGCAGCACAATGATTGCTCCAATCACGACGCCCAAGATTCCGTTCGAGTTCGCGCTGTTGTCAGCCATGTCACCCGCTCCAATTTTCCTGGAATGCATCGATAACGCGCCGCACTCGGGCTAGTTCCGCGGGCTGTCAGCTCGAGGACAATGCGCGCAACTGGAGCGAATAAGTTCTGGCGGACGGGGTGGGCCTAGGAATTGTGCGCGGGATAGATGGTGATGGTGGTGGAACGGCAGTTTTTACCAATGGCGAGCACCCCCGCGCACGCACGCGCGTTCCCCAGGCGATGCGCGCCGCGCGCTAGGTTTTGCCCCCGGAGCGTTCCTCAGGCCACCCCCTTGTGTGGCTTTCCTGCACTAGTGGTGACCGCAGGGCTGCCGTAATTTCGTAGCGGGTCATCGGCAGTCGGCCGATTCAGGGGGCGGATCATGAAGCGCGTTCTGTTGGCAGGCGCCGGCCTGTTCGCACTGGCGGTCGCGGCGCAGCCGGCCGCGGCAGCCGACGTGCCAATCGCGCGGCCGATTCACAAGGCGCCGGTGGCACCACCGATTTTTGACTGGACCGGTTGGTACGGCGGTGTGAATGCCGGCGTCGGCATTTCGCAGACCCGCGCCGCGACCGTCGGCGAATTAGGCTCGTTCGATCGAAGCGGCGCCGGCTTCACCGGCGGCGTACAGGGCGGCTATAATTGGCAGTTCAATCCGCATTGGGTCGCCGGCCTCGAAGGCGATATCGGCTGGCTCGGAATCGACCGCTCATTTCAACATTTTGACGCCACCATCAGAGTGTCTGGCGTGAAGACCGATTGGTACGGCACCATCCGTGGGCGGCTTGGCTACACCAGCAGTCCGTCGCTGTTTTATGTCACCGGCGGCGCGGCCTTCGTGAACGTGAAGAACAACGCTGACGATGTGGGCGGGACTCCTCTCCCTGCCTCAAAGTCGGGGATTGCCTCCGGTTGGACCGTGGGCGGCGGCATCGAGACCATGCTCGGCGGCAACTGGTCGGCCAGGGCCGAATATCTCTATATCGACGCCGGAAGCCAGGATGTCTTCAATTCGGACTTCGGCGAGCTCATCCGTTTCGACAACCGCTTCCATGTGTTCCGCTACGGTCTGAACCACAGGTTCGGCGGTACGGGCATGCGCGACGCCGCATTGCCTTCTTATAACTGGACCGGATTCTATGTCGGCGCGCATGCAGGCGCCGGACTCTCACAGGTTCACGCCACTGCACCAATCTTTAATTCCGGGGCGGTCGATATCGCCGGTGCCGGTTTCACCGGCGGCATTCAGGGCGGCTATAACTGGCAGATCAGCCGGGCCTGGGTCGCCGGCATCGAAGCCGATTTCGCCTGGCTGGGAATCGACCGCTCATTGCGAAGTTGGGACAGTATTTTCACGGCGTTCGGCGTGAAGACCGATTGGTACGGCACCATCCGCGGGCGCGTTGGCTACAGCACGGGACCGGCGCTGCTCTATGTCACCGGCGGCGCTGCGTGGGTGAAGGTAGAGAACAACTTTGATCGTCTGAACCCGGGGACTCTCGCCTCTGCCTCAAAGTCGGAAACCGCGACGGGCTGGACCGTGGGCGGCGGCATCGAGGCGGCACTCGCGCAGAACTGGACTGCGAAGATCGAATATCTTTACATTGACGCGGGCAGCCAGGATGTCTTCAATCCGTTGAACGGGACCGCGCACTTCGACAATCACTTCCATGTCTTCCGCTTCGGGTTGAATTACCAGTTTGCCACCGGCAAGGCGCCCGTCGTGACGAGATACTAAATCCGCAATACTGCCCGGCTACCAGCCGTGCTCGCCCGAACATCGCGGGGGAACCCGGCCCGCCGAGTTTGACGCGGGCCTAAGCGAGCCGGGTTCTGTTCGCGAAGGGGGATTCGAGAACGCTAGGTAATGCGTTCCTGGGCCTTCCGTTCCGTAGTTATTTTTGCCTGCGGCAAAACTGGCTCGTAGTCCGGCGCCTTATTGCTTTGATTTTTAGGTTCCCATCTAAGTGATTGATCAAGGGAACGATTACGCCTGTGCCGTTCTTAGTGTGAGCAATGCGTTACTACTTTGATCTAGTGAATGGAGTAGAGAAGGTCGACTTAAGCGGAGCTGAATTTAAAAACGAAGGCGGCGCACGCCAAGAAGCAATTCTCCGAGCTCTAAGCTTTACCAGAAGTTCCCGCCTTGAAACATACGAGGGCTTTGAAACGATAAGCGTTCGCGACGGTACGGGACGCATCGTTATTAAAGTGCGGATCAAGCACTGATCACGCGCCTTGTCGCGTTACTCAATGATTTCGATCGGCTTTTCGGGCTTGCGCCATCGCTTGAGAATTGGATGGGGCGCGTCGGGTTTGGCGCCGCGGCCGTGCACAAAAAGAAAGCCCCTTGCGGGGCCTTCTAATTGTCGACGAGAGGGGGTTTAGCGGTTCTGCTTCTGGCCGCCTTGGTCGCTCTGGCGGTCGCCCTGCTGGCCACCGCCACCTTGGCCACCCTGACCACCACCTTGCTGACCGCCCTGACCTGGCTGCTGTTGCTGCTGCTGGCCCGGCTTCGGATTGCCGCCCTGTTGCTGATCGGGACGATCTTTTTCCCGCTCATTTTGATTCTGATTGTTCACTTACTTCTCCATGGAATAGCCACCCACTGAAAAACAACGCGCCGCGTTGGATAACGTTGCTATGTCCGATAACCGACTCAATGGCGTTCGATAGAGTGGGCGAATGCGGAGGGGATCAGGCTCTAGACGCAGTTAAGCGTTTAGGTCCGGCCCAGCAACCGCCCGATGCCATATCCCGCAATGAGTCCGACTGCCATGATCATCCAGCGGACAAACGTGCTCGATTCAAATGCGAAGACGAAAGCGACGACGCCGGCAATCAACATACCGACGATGGCGCCAATGATAGCGAACCGATCTTCTCTAGGCCGCTCGTTCCAGCTTGCCATGTGTTCCCCCATCCATGTGGCCGCTGCAGATCATCGGGTTAGGAGCGTGGGACCGCAAGGCGCGGGGACGCGATGTTCCCTGATGGAAAAGAAAAACCTTCGACGAGCCGGTGGGGATCAGGACACGCGAGCTATTGACTGAATGCCAACCGGCCGGATCGCGAGCCCCGGCCGGAGGGGGCAGAAAGGAAGGCTGCTCTTGTGCGATGCGCGCGGTAGCCGCCAAGTGTCAGGTGACGAACGCAACGTGCGCATTCATAGGCGCAGCGACACCCTTTAGATCGAGCGTCCGCTGCTCCGCCTCCATCTCTCCAGTCACCTGCGGCCACACGGAATCGCTAATGATGATCTCGCCGCCTTGGGCGACGCTAGCAATTCGAGCGCCGACATTCATGGTGTCGCCGAGCACGGCGAATTCGTAGGAGCCTCCTGCGACACCTAGCGAGCCCACGAATGCCTTACCGGCATGCACACCGACGCCGATCGAGAGCCACGGACCTGACGCCGCCCCGTGGCCGGTGACGCGTAAGAGTTCCATTCCTGCGCGCGCGGCCGCGAGGCGATAATCGATATCGACTAGCCCGGGGAAATAGAGCCCGATCACTTCGTCGCCGACCATCTTGTCCACCACGCCGTCGGTATCGCGAAACACTTTAGTGGCGGCTAGATAAAATCGCTGCATGAGCTCAGCAAATTCGATCGGCCGCATACTCGCCGCCATCGGAGTGGAACCGCGAACGTCGGCAAACAGGACAGCCATGTCCAATTCGGCGCCGCCCCGATTCTGGCGAAACGCAGTTTCGCAGGTTTCGCAGAAATGCGGGTTGCGATGCCAAGGCCCGCGGCCGAACCAGCGCAGCACCGGTGCAGCGATGCCTTCGAACGGCGCCTCGCATAACCGGCAGCGTTCGTTGGCGCTGGGGGAGATCATTTTGAAGAAATGCCGCCCACGGCGCAGCACCGGCTTTTCGCCGGTGAACACGTCGCGCCAAATTGGATTGAATTCCTGGAATCGATCTGGCGGCGTCATCTCGATCGCTCGGCCTTTGTTGGTGGCGAGCTCGTTCTCGTCAGGAGCCATCCGCTAATACGCTATTCCTCCGCGCCGCAAGAGCAAGCGCCAAACTGGAGCGTAGCATTTCCGGCATGACTTCGGTGTTAAGAAATGCGCGCTTTGGACCGTTTGCGATGCCGCGGAAGCGTTGCGGATTTTTGCACCTCTCCACCAAGCGCCTCTTCGGCCGCAGCGAGGGCCTTGTAACTTTTCGCCGTCGTCGTGAGCTTGTCGCGCTCCGAATCTTTGATTTTTGCTCGGGAAGCCCGCAGACTGGCCGCGGCTTTATTGCGAAATTCAGACGCTCTCGATGGCTTCGCCTTTTTTGCTTTGGCGGCCGGCATCACATCACTCCTTTTCAGCTAACTCCCGACCATCGCATGCAATGGCGTCGTATGTAACCTCGCCGGAGAGTGTTCATTTCCATCGCTCGAGCGGGCGAGGGCGGAGGGGATAAGCTCTAAGGACTAGGGCCGTTCTGGAACGTCGCGGAGCGAGTTTTTCAGCGACGCCGCGTCAACGATGAGAGATTCTACGTCCGCTCCGATTGCTCGAAGATCCTCCAATTTCATAACGACCCCTTCCGGCGTGATCTTTTTCTTTCCCCCAGGGCCATCCAC
>DATMEE010000487.1:0-5397 GCA_035557035.1 Phycisphaerae bacterium | reverse complement strand
CGCTGGGCCGCATTCAGACGGCTGACGTAGAATTGAAGCTGGGCGAAACGGTGACGCAGGTGGACGACATCGTGCCCTGATTGTCCGGGAATTTCACCGGTCCATGAGGGTTTGGCGCCATGCCTGATCGCCCGCGGCTTTCCTCGATGCTGCGGGGGTTTCGGGCGACAAGGTTTCACGCCGCCCTACGCGATCGGCTTCCCAGCGTCATTGCTTTTCTATCGGGCGTCGTGGTGTTCGTGGGGATCGCGCTCTGGCGTTACGAACCTCGCAAGATCGTGACGTCGATGCCCGATCTGACGCGGGTCGAGCGGGCTGTTGATGGGTCGGCCGACTGGCTCGACAGCGGGGATTTTCCGGCGAGTCAGCCGGTTGATTTTGAAACGGCGCTGGTCGAGTCCATTCACGATCGCGGTTACATCTCGGTCACAGCGCACGTCGCGCTCTATCAGGAATCCAGATCAAAAAAGCGCCGCTTTGCCGATGGAAAGTCGGCGGTGGACAACATGTACTGGGGCGCTCTGTTCGGGATCGACACGCACCTGGGCAATGCGGCCGGGTGGCGGCGGGCGTTTCAGGATCAGGGTGGCGGTTCGGGCGCCATTCGTCGAAGCGTGTTTCACAAACGCGTCGAACCGAATGAAGCGTGGCAGGCACGCACGGTTGAGCAGCCCTTCGATGTTTATGTGCTGGCCGTCGCGTGGCAGCATTCAGCCGTCAAAGAGGCGATGGGGCAGCCGCTCCGCGAAGCGCTTTGCGGAGAGCGCACCGTTCTCGAAATCGACGGCCAGTCCGTCGAGTTTGGCGCGGGGAGCGCGTTGACCGGGTACATCGGGCAAAACGCGATGCTCGTCGAATACTGGGATGCGTTTGCGCCGCTGGCGTTTTGCCCGCGACCGGTCAGGCAACTGGGCGTGTTTTATGTCGCTCCGCGAAGCGCTTTGCTGTTGCACCGGCAGACGATGGAGCACGGGCTGTATCCGGTTCTCTTCGCGCGGGAATCAATCACGCCGGAGGCATATTTGCTGGATGGCATGTTGAACGGGCTGATCTCGGGCGAGCTGGGTGACGGATTTGTGACGCGGGCCGCGGAGGAGTACGTGAAATATCAGAAGTCGTACACCAAAACGCAGGTCATGGTGATGCTGATGCGGTGAGTTGGCGCTGCGCACAATCTGTCCGGATCCTTCACCTCTCTATTCTTCGCGCGCAATTGCCTCCGCCGCTCCTTTGGAGCGGACTGAAACATGAGCGCCGATCATCCACGGGTTGCGCTTCGCTTCACCCCCGCCGCGGCGGGCAGGCAGTGGCTACAGCCCGTCGCTCCCTTCGGGGCGAAGAGCCTACCGCTATTGGAGGCGAACAGGCGATTGTTTCGTCCGGAAAAAAAGCGAAACCGCGGTTGAGAAGTCAACTGAGCGGAGCAGTTGAAGTGGTGGTGCGGCGGCGCAGGTGGAGGATTAGCTCCACTTCTCCGACGGCTCGGCTGAGGGACTGGGCGATTTCGAGCGGCGTGCGCCCCTGGTCCGCGAGGGCATACACGTCCTGATGCGGATGGTTCTCGAGGCCTCGTAACCTGGCGACGGGCGCGTCGTGGCCCGGAATGGAAGGCTGAGTCAATCGAGTGGCGGAAAGGTTCTCGCTCGCGATGTGGCCCGTATAGTCCGCGGCGTCGTCAACGAGGATATCCATCGCTCGTCCACGCCCAACGGGCGAGGAAATGCTCGCGGTCGCACTGTCATCCACTTTCACGCGTTCAGCCGAGACTGCCACGCGGCCGCCAGTGATCGTTGGCTGAGCGAGGTTTCGCAGCGCGTCGATGCGCTGGTCCGCCCGGGCGATCAGACTCTCCAGTTTCACCAGCCTCTCATCGAATTGGCCGCTGATGGATCGAGTGAGCTCGTTGATCTCGACCAAGAGCGATTCCAGGTCCTTCTTCACGGCTTCGCTTCGGCGGGTGGCGCCGTCGATTTCGCGGCCATACTGGCGCGGTGAGCCGGCTCGGCGGCGGTTTCGCTGCGAAATGCTAAGGACGAGCACGACGAAAAGGGCGAGCGCCAGGATGATGAGCCATTGCGCGGGCGTCGGACCTGTGAACTGAGCGATCATGCCGGGAATCCGTTCTCCGATCATCATCTCTTGGACCGGGGGTCCGCATCCCAGGCCTGCCGTGCCTCGCGCATGACGCTTTCGAGCGGCACGGCGTGGGTCTTCGACGCGGCGGCGCAGTCATCATACTCGGGGGCCGCGCGAATCGCCTCACCCTGCATCAATCCGACCTTGATCCGGATCGGCCCAAATCTCGTTTGCACGGTCTCCGTGCGGCGATCAAGCCTGGCTCGCGTCCAGATGGAGCGGCGTATGCCAAACGTAGTGGTTTCGGCAAACAGGATCCGCTCAAGCTCCGCATCCTTGTCTATCGGCGCAAGGACCGACAGCAGCACACCCGGCCGGCCTTTCTTCATCTGAATCGGGATCGTGAAGACATCGAGTGCCCCTGCCTCGAAAAGCCGATGGACCGCGTGGCCGATCTGCTCGCCGGTGGCGTCGTCCAGATTGGTTTCCAGGACCGCGATCTGGTCTGTCTGATCGCAGGCAACGGGCGTGGAGTCAATCGATTCGCCGACCATCAGCCGAAGGACGTTCGGCCGCTGCTTGCCGTCACGCGTGCCGGCGCCGTAGCCAATCCGATCGATCTTCATGGGCGGAAGCGGACCGAACGACACGGCCAGTTCGGTCAGGATCGCCGCTCCCGTCGGGGTGGTCAGTTCGCCGGTTTCATCGGATGCCGCGAGGGGGACGCCCTTGAGCAGCTCGGCAGTCGCCGGGGCGGGAACCGGCATGACGCCGTGCTGGCATGTCACGGTGCCGCTGCCCGTCGGAATCGGTGAGCAGAACACTTGATCGATGCCCAATCGTTCGAGACCGATGGCCGCTCCGACGATGTCGATAATGGCGTCGATCGCGCCGACTTCATGGAAATGCACTTTCTCGACGGTCGTGCCATGGACCGCGGCCTCCGCCACGGCCAGTCGGGTGAAAATGCGCTTCGCGAGGTCCTTCACGCGGTCTGACAGGTCGGCCGCGTCGATGATTTTGGTGATGTGGTGCAGGTGGCGGTGGGCCTGCTGCTCGGCCGCGCGGACGTCCAGCTTGGTCGCGGCGATCCCCTGCTTTTTCACGCGGCGGACGTCAATTTCGTAATCGGCAAGCCGGAGGCGGGCGAGGTCGCCGCGCAGGGCCTCGGCGTCGAGGCCGGCGTCGAGCATGGCGCCGAGAATCATGTCGCCGGCGGCGCCGCTAAAGCAGTCGAAATAGGCGATTTTCATGGGGGAAGTGTAGGGGGAAAGGCACGAAGGCACAAAGGCACAGAGGGAAAAGGGCCTCGCACGTCCCTGATCGGTTGAGAACCCCTGAGATTGCTGTTGACAGCATTATGACACTCCAATAGAGTGCGGACGTTCGCGGTATTTCGTTTGCCAGGATAAAGGAGAAAATCATGGGCAGGAATTCAGAATCTGCGTTGATTCGCGTCGCCGCTCTTCTGTTGGCAGGCGCCGGATGCGTGGAGCGGCCGGAGACGCGCGAGACCGCCCAGGATCCCGATGCGCGAGTCATCGACGACACGGAAGTGACGGCGCCGGCGCCCGGCTATTACACCCAGGTAGACGCCTCGAATCCCGACGCGCTGCGAAGTTCGCTGCACGCGGTGATCGACGATCACACGCGGCAGACTTACGCGCAGGCGTGGATCGTTCTCGAACGGGCCGACCAACACCCCGACGACGCAAACTCGATTCTGGATGTTTACAAAAACCAGTCGTTCCCGAAGCCCACTGGAAACTCGCGACCCTACACGCGGGAGCATTCGTGGCCGAAGTCGTACGGCTTTCCCGACGACGTTTCGAGCAATTATCCGTACACCGACTGCCATCACCTCTTTCTCTGTGACGAGAGTTACAACTTCAGCCGCGGAAACACCCCCTACGACGCGTGCCCCGAGGCAGCGTGTACAGAAAAGGAAACGGACGAGAACGCCGGCATGGGGGGAACGACTCGCGGATCGCCCCAGTTGGATTCAAACTGGCGGAAAGGCACGCATGAGACCGGGCGCTGGCAGACGTGGATCGGGCGGCGCGGTGACGTTGCCCGGGCCCAGTTTTACCTGGACGTGCGCTACGGGGGCGGCACGCACGGCGAGACCGGCGCCAGCGAGCCGGACCTGATTTTGACGAATGACCTGGCGCTCCTCGATTCCCTGGAGGAGAATACCGACGGGGAGGCGCACATGGGACGGCTGAGCACGCTGCTGCAATGGCATCGCGATGATCCAGTGGATGATCGAGAGCGCCGGCGCAACGACATCGTCGAGGAATTTCAGCACAATCGGAACCCATTCATCGATCATCCCGAGTGGGTGGATTGCGTGTTTGAGGGAGACTGCGATTGAGGGACCGATCTGAAGCGCTGACCCGCCGGATGGCAATTCTTCTAGCTCGCTGAATTGCGGATTCGGGACAAATGCGCCTGTTTTCCGCATCGTTCCCGCCTCGCGATACAAGAGCGTCCCGACCCATATAATCTCCGTAACGAAAAGGAGATTCACAATGAAAGTCAGCCGGCTTGCTATTAGCGCATTCATCTGCTGTGTCGTCGTGCGACAGGGCAGCGCCTTGGAACCAGGGCCCATTCGCACGCCGGCGGCTGAACTCGAACGAACGTCACGCCAGGCGATCCAGCGGGGCCTCGCGTTTCTGCGAGCTGCTCAGGAGCGAGATGGCGGCTGGACCACGAATCGATACGGTCCGGCTGTCACGGCGCTGGTCGCATTGGCTTTTGCCCAGGACGACACCTACGGGCCGAATCATCCGGTCGTGCAACAGGCGGTGGCGAAAATCGTGCAGTACGAGCAGCGCGATGGCGGCATTTACGATCGCCGGCAAAACCTCGCAAACTATCAGACGTCGGTTGTTCTCTCGTGTCTGGCCGGGCTGGACGATCCGGATCACCGCGAGCGTATCGGCCGGGCGCAGCGCTTCCTGACGCAGTTGCAATATGACGACGCCGAGCGCGTGGATGAATCCAACGCGTGGCACGGCGGCGCGGGTTACAACAGCAAGAAGCGGCCGGACCTGTCGAACACGCAGATGATGCTGGAGGCGCTGCACGCGAGCGGGCTGTCGAAGGACGATCCGGTTTACCGGCGGGCGATAAAGTTCATTTCCCGGTGCCAGATGAATGGCGAGACCAACGACCAGGCCTTCGCCGACGGCGCGGCCGACGGGGGCTTCATTTATACGGCGGCCGGCGGCGGGGAATCCAAGGCGAATCCGAAGATTGAGTTTCGCAAGTCGCGGCTTATTTCGTACGGGTCGATGACCTATTCAGGCTTCAAGA
>DATMEE010000486.1:0-3676 GCA_035557035.1 Phycisphaerae bacterium | reverse complement strand
CCCGCGGAATCGCTCGACGCCGCCCAGACGATCCGCCGCAACGGCTCGCATCTCCTCCAGATCATCAACGACATTCTCGACGTTTCCAAGATCGAGGCGGGACGCATGGAGGTGGAGCAGGTGTCCTGCTCGCCCTTCGTGATCGTCGAGGAAGTCATGGAGATGATGCGCGTCCGTGCCGAAGTGAAGACACTCATGCTTCACCATGCCTTCGACGGCCCGATTCCCGCGCGCATTCAGACCGATCCGACTCGACTGCGGCAAATCCTTTTTAACCTGGTGGGCAATGCCCTGAAGTTCACGGAGGCCGGATCGGTGTGCCTGAAAGTCCGGCTGGATCGTTCACACCCCAACGGCCCGCGCATGATCTTCGAAGTCATCGACACCGGCGTCGGGATGGATACGACCCAAAAGGAGCGGCTCTTCGAGCCGTTCATGCAGGCCGACTCATCCACGACGCGACGCTTCGGCGGCACCGGCCTGGGTCTCACGATCAGCCGCCGGCTGGCCAGAATGCTCGGAGGAGACATTGATTTCGAGAGCGCGCCCGCCAGGGGAAGCACGTTTCGGGCGACCATTTCGATCGGCGCGATCAACGGCATCGAGCTGATCACCGTCGAAGAAAGCACGTCCGTCGCGGTTCTCGAAAGATCAGAAATCGAGTCCGAGCACAAGCACAATCCTCTGGCGGGCTGTCGCGTTCTCTACGCCGAAGATGGACCGGACAATCAGCGGCTGATCTCGCGCGTGCTTCGCGCGGCCGGCGCGACCGTCACGGTCGTCGACAACGGCCGATTGGCCGTCAATGAAGCCCTGTGCACCGACGACGGCGACGAGCCGTTCCACATTGTCTTGATGGACATGCAGATGCCCGGCCTCGACGGATACCAGGCCGCCCGGCTGCTGCGCTTGGAAGGCTTCACCCGCCCCATCATCGCCCTGACCGCACATGCGATGTCTACGGATCGCGACAAGTGCATTTCAGCCGGCTGCACCGATTTCGCGACGAAGCCCATCCGCCGAGAGGAACTCGTCGCGGTGGTTCGACATCATTTCGAGAATCCAAAGCACGTAATGGCGGCGGCGATTTTGGACTCGCCTGGCTAAACTGAGCCTGTATGATGGATTCATGCGAATCCATCCTCGCCTCTTTTACTCGCACACGCTTATTCGACTCTTCGCCGCAGGGACGTTCGTCGCGACATCTCTCGCCTGCGACAAATCGAGCGCCCCAAAAGATGCCCGAATCGGCGCGATCCTCATGCAACAGGACCAGTTCTTCCGCTCGAACGAGCAGGGCATGACCGACCGCGCCGCCGAACTGGGCGTTTCGCTCAGCGCACAGAATGCCGCCGGGGCGCTCGATAAGGAGATTTCCCTGATCGATGCCTTCATCGCCCGGAAGGTTTCGGCGATTCTGGTCTCGCCGCTTTCCAGCAAGGGATCGATCAATGCCCTGCGCCGCGCCCATGATGCCGGCATCAAGATCATCACCTACAACAATTCCATCGACGCGGATTTCCCCGCCTGCCGCATCGAGAGCGACCAGACCGAGCTTGGCGCATCGACCGGACGCACAGCGCGGGCGTACGTCGAGAAGAACCTGGGCGGCAAGGCCCGCGTCGTGCTCATCGGCTTTTCGACGCAGTTGCCCGAGCAGGGCGGCGCGAGGCAGCGCGGCTTCCGCGACGAGATCACTAAGCTGCCCGGCGTCGAAATCATCGCCGAGCAGGATGCGTGGCTCGCCCCCAAGGCCGCGGAGATCGTGAGCGAGCTTCTCACGAAAAATCCGGACGTGATCTGGGCGGCCAACGAGGGCGGCACGGTCGGCTCGGCGATGGCCGTGCGCAATGCGGGCAAAGCGGGCACGATCGCGGTCTTTGGCACGGACGTGAGCAGGCAGTTGATCGAGTTCTTGCTCGCTGACGACGGGATCCTCGTCGCTGTCACCGGCCAGAAGCCCCGCGAGATGGGAGCAACTGCGGTGGACTCCGCGGTCAAGGCGGTGCGCGGCGAAGCGGTGGAGAAGTCAAAGACGCTGCCGGGAGAGTTGTTTCACCGTGCCGAGCCGAAAAAACTCCGCGCATACCTGAAAACCCTGGAATGACGGCGCGGTCCGTTTAGCCCGCCTCAACGAGGCGCGGAGCGAGCGCAAAACTTCTCGCAACGACAGCATCCGGGTATCCGCGTTTTGTCCTATGATTGTGATCGCGTCGGGCTCGCCCGGGTCCTTCGGACCTGGGCTAAACAACTACCCGGCGCGCCCGCGTCGCCGGACAAGTAGCACCACGACGGCGATCAGCGCCCACAGCGGCAAACCCCCCAACGCGATCCGCACGATCACCGCGAAGGCGCGGGCGAGGAAGTGAATGCTCTGCTGCCAGGCGCTCGTCATCTCCTCGCCGAAATACTGCCAATAAGCGATGGGCGCTTCGGGCGGCGGAGCCGAATCCGGCCGAATCGTCACGAGGATGGACGCCAGCGACACCATATGGGCCAGCGTCGCCCGCCGGCCGTCAAGCGACTCGATGGTATAGCGCACGTTTTTGAGCGCGTCGCGCAGCTCCAGCAGTTCCTTCAGCGGCGCGTCCTTGCGGGTGTCGAGCAGTTCGAGCAACTCCGTCTCGATGCTTCGCTCATTGCGCAGCCGCGCCTCAACGTCGACCACTTCAGCGGTCACATCGCGCCCCTGAATCTGCTCCGTCACGATCTTGCCGATCTGGCGCAGCTCGTTGAGTACCTCATCGAGCCGATCCGCCGCCACGCGCAGCGTCAGATTGGCCTGCATGTACTGGGCGTCGCCGGAGACATAAGAGTTTTCGAGATACTCGCCGGCCTCCAGACGAACCAACCGCTGAACCTTCAGGAATGATGCGGATACATCTTTACTGATGAGTTCAATGGTGCCGCTCTGGATGACGGCTCGACCCCCAGTAGATTCTGCACTCTCGCTATTCGTCGAAATGGTCGGCTCAGAGCTGGTACCGACGATCGTGCGAGCTGGATCCCGCTGATATTGATACGCCGGGGTCTTCGCGTCTGACGGCCCGGCTTGGTCGTAATACGCAGTTGTGTCCTGCGCCGGGTCGGGCACATCTGCCGTACTCGGGGAGTTGAATGCTTTTGGCGTCACATTGTTCTGACGAACAATCTTCCACATGTCAATATCAGGAAATACCTGAGGATCGTCTTGAGCGTAGATATACATGCCCGCGCCCACGCCTCGAAGGTTTGCGGCTTGGGTTTTTACCAATCGATCTCGGCCCACTTCGACCGGCAAACCCAAATGCGGAAGGTTCGTCACGAGCGCAATCAGAACGACGCCGCCCACGGCGGTTATTGCGATCCGCCCCCAGGTGAGATATCTGGCTAGAAGCCGGAGTCCGTGAGCGGCGCCTTGCGGCCTTCGACCAGTGCGCGCGGCAGCGCGCCACAGCGCCGTCGAACCGCCCTTCCAGCGGGTCAATCCGGCCAACTCTTTTTCAATTGAATCATTTGCGTCCATCATACTTCCTTCAAATCCGCATCCAGCGTGCGCCTAAGGTCAGCCAGCGCCGCGCTCAGCCGCGACTTCACAGTTCCCAGCGGAATATTCAGCACCTCCGCGGCCTGCTCGTGCGTCATCCCGCGGTGGTAACAAAGCAGCACGATCACCCGCCTCGCCTCCGGCAACGCC
>DATMEE010000485.1:0-13695 GCA_035557035.1 Phycisphaerae bacterium | reverse complement strand
CGATCCCCGCACCAAACAGCTCTACCTCGTCATATTCATGGCCCAGACCGAGATCAACGATCCGCGCATTCAGGCGGCGCTGCGGAACCATTACGAGCAGTATGCGAAGTTCCTGGAACATGTGCTGCGACGCGCTCAGCGCGCGCGGCAGGTGCGCCGCGACGTATCGCCCAGCGGACTGGCCTGGCAGCTTATTCACGCCGCCATCGGGTTCGCGTTCATCAAGCCGCTGGAAATCGCCGGCCACGCCTCGCCGGCAAATGTGGAGCAAACCATCGGGCTGCTGGTCGAATTATTGGCGGGAGATGAAGAACGATAGGACTGTGTTTGTCAGTCCGGACGTTCGGACGCGGAGCGGATCGGATCGCCCGACGGTTCGCGGTGAGGGCTCAAACCGTGGCTGTCAGTGACGCGGCTGTCAGGCGTGGCTTGGCGGGCGTCGTTGCGAATCTGCCGGACGTCTTCACCCGCGCTGCGCATGTCCTGTCGAACCTGCTTTACGTCGTCACCGGTGTCGCGAAGGCCCTTCTTGAATTCCACGAAGCTCTTTCCGAGGGAGCGGCCGACTTCGGGCAGGCGGCGGCCGAAGATGAGCAGGGCGATGATCCCAATGACAATCATCTCGGGAACGCCGATTTGCTGGAATATCGCGAGCATTTGAGGGTGGTTTAGCATCATCCGCTTTCCGGGTTTCGATGAACTAACAGTATATCGTATGTCGGAATGCAGCGCCTTGCCATTTCGTCTTACGCGTCCGGGAAATGGGTGGAGAGAGTTAGACGGATAGCGCAAAAATGGCCTCTGATCCCCGGGCAAAACCGACAGGTTCCTGGCTGTCTGCCGATATTTGTATCGGAACTGCCCTGAATTGATACCGCGAGAGATTCCCCGTCGGCATTCAAGGCGATTCCGCTTCAGGTGGGTCCGATGTGCGGAATCGCAGGCATCGCGGGCAACGTGCCGATCGACCCGGCGTGCCGGGCCGTGCTGCGCGAGATGCTGGCGCGGTTGCAACACCGCGGTCCGGATGATGAGGGGCAACACGCCGATTCGCACGCGATGCTGGGCCATCGCCGGCTTTCGATCATCGACCTTGAAACCGGCCGGCAGCCGCTCTCGAATGAAGACGGCACGATCCACGCGGTCGTCAACGGCGAGTTCTATGACTTTCTGGAACTGCGAGAGTCGCTGCTGAGTCGCGGACACGTCTTTCGTACGACCAGCGATTCCGAGTGCATCGTTCATTTGTACGAAGACTTCGGCGAAGCGTGCATCGAACATGTCTCGGGCATGTTCGCTGTGGCGATCTGGGATGTTCGGCGGCGGAAGCTTCTGCTGGCTCGCGATCGGCTGGGCGTGAAGCCGCTGCATTACGCGATCGTGGGGGAACAGCTTGCCTTCGCTTCGGAATTGAAGGCGCTGCTGGCATGGCCGCGGATTGCCCGGGACATCGATCCGACGGCGCTGCTCGATTATCTGGTTTACGATTTTGTCCCTTCGCCGAAGACGATCCTGACTGGCGTGCGGAAGTTGGCGCCGGGAACGCGATTGATGCTGGAAGGCGGGCGGGCGCGCGTCGAGCGTTACTGGGACCTGCATGCACGCGAACCCTTGCAAGGATCGCTCGACGACACGGCCGCGGAATTGTGGAATCAACTGAAGCGGGCGACGCGGTCGCGCCTGGTGTCGGACGTGCCCGTAGGGGCGTTGCTGAGCGGTGGCGTCGATTCGGCCGCCGTCGCGGCATCGATGGCGCGGCTTTCGCGGCAGCCTGTCGTCACGGTCACGAGCGGGTTTGCCGAGGCCGGCTTCGACGAGCGCGCCGCGGCGGAGGAGACCGCGCGGCGGATCGGCTCGCGACATCACGATCATGTCGTGCAGGCCGACAGCGCCGATCTGCTGGATACGCTGGCGTGGCACTTTGACGAGCCGTTCGCCGATCCGTCGGCGATTCCGATGCATTACCTTTGCATGGCCGCCCGGAAGCACGTGACCGTTGCATTGTCGGGCGACGGTGGGGACGAGACGCTGGCGGGATACCGACGATATCGATTTGACGTCGCCGAACAGAGGATGCGCGGATTTCTTCCCGCGTTTCTTCGACGCAGAGTCTTCCGCGGACTCGCGGCCGTGTATCCGCGATGGAGCTGCTTGCCGAGAGGTCTGCGAGCGGGAGCGACGCTGCGCAATCTGGCCGTGGATGGGGCGACGGGGCACGCGCTGTCGATCACCGCCTTGTCGCCGACGGCTGCCCGGTCGCTGCTGGCCGGGGATCTTGCGGCCGCGGTTTCGCAATATGACCCGCTCGACCATGCGCGGCGGCTGTATGGACAATGCGACGCAAGCGATCACCTGTCGAAATGCCAGTATGTTGACATAAAGCTGGGCCTGGCCGATGGGATTCTCACCAAGGTCGATCGGGCGAGCATGGCGCACGGGCTCGAAGTGCGTTCGCCGATGCTGGATTTTCGCTTCGTTGAATTCGCCTGGCGGATTCCGCCGCGCATGCGGATGCAGGGCGGCCGCGGCAAGGCGCCGCTGCGGCGGGCGCTGGCCCACCGGTTGGGGCCGGAGATTGCGAATCGCGCCAAGGCGGGGTTCGAGGTTCCGCTGAACGCGTGGATGCGCGGTCCGCTGCGCGAGCGGATGGAGGACGCGCTTTCGACGCGCGGCGGGCTGGAGGAGCTGGTTGCGCCGGGCGCGGTTCGGTCGGTGTGGCGGCGGCACTTGAGCGGTGAACTCGCGAATGGGCCGCTGCGTTGGAAATTGTTGATGCTCGGAGCGTGGAAACGGCGGCACTTGATGAAGCCCGTTGAAACCTCGCATTCAGCGACATCCCAAATTGTCCCGCCCGAACGAATGGTGGTTTCCGCGTGAATGCCGGGCTGGTCAGACGCATCCTCCTTCCGATGCACGAACGGCTTCTTGGCCGCAGTACGCCGTCGTATCTGGCACAATTGGAGCAAACCCAATGGCTCTCGCGCGAGGCGCTGCGGGAGCTTCAGACGCGCAAGCTTCGCGCACTGCTGACGCATGCCGCGCTGAACTGTCCCTACTATCGCGACACAATCACGGCACAGCGCATTGATCCGCACAGCGCGACGCTCACGGATCTGGGCAGGATGCCGACGCTGACGAAGGAGATCATCCGGCGGGAGATGCCGCGGATGACGGAGACGCCGGCGCGGCGGCGAATGTTCGATTATTCGACAGGCGGCTCTTCCGGCGATCCCCTGCTTTTCAAGATCGATCGCTCGCGCCAGGCTGCGGACCAGGCGGCCCGGGCGCGGTCGCGGCGGTGGTTCGGCGTTGATCTGGGCGAGCGCGAGCTTTACCTGTGGGGGGCGGCGGTGGAGCTGGCGGCGCAGGACCGGGTCAAGCGTCTGCGCGACCGGCTGACGAACCAGCGGCTGCTGAATGCCTTTGAGATGACACCGAGCCGGATGAGCCGTTACCTGCGGGAGATCGAGCGGTTCGATCCGGTCCACATCTTCGGCTATCCCAGCAGCCTGGCGCGACTGGTGCGGCATGGGCGGGACATCGGGTTTTTGCCGAAAACGCGGTCGCTGCGGGCCGTCTTCGCGACCGGCGAGGTCTTCGCGCCGCAGGACCGGGCGATCATCGAGGAGGCGTTCGGCGTGGCCGTCGCCGATGGCTACGGTTCGCGCGAGGCCGGGTTCATCGCCCACCAGTGCCCGGCCGGGCGGTATCACGTCACGATGGAGAGCGTGATTGTGGAACTGCTGGGCGAGGACGGCGCGCCGGTGACGGATTACGCGCCCGGTGAAATCACCGTGACGCACCTCGATGCTTTCGGGATGCCGTTCATCCGGTATCGAACCGGCGACATCGCGCGACGCGCGGCGGGGGCTTGCCCGTGTGGGCGAGGACTGGAGACGATCGAGCTCATCGAGGGTCGGCGGACGGACATGCTCCGGACGGCGAATGGCGGGTGGGCGCACGCGCTGTCGGTGATTTACGTGATACGCGAGGAGCGTAGCATCCGGGAGTTTCGGATCGAGCAGCAGGGGAATCTTGATCTGGTTGTATCCCTGGTGGTCGACGACGGATTCGATAAGGGGGCGGAAAATCGGGTTCGTCAGGGATTGCATAAGCGCCTGGGGGCTGGGCCGGCCATCCTGATTCGGCGGGTGGATCGCATTGCGGCGGCGGCGTCGGGGAAACATCGGTGCGTGGTGAGTCATGCGCAGAACGAGACTCGTTGTTCGGACCTATCCGGTGACGCCAAGCCAGGGTGAGCAGATCCGTGCCCGGCGGCGAGTAGGTCACATAAACAATTCGAAGAAATTGCGTTTTTTTTGGATCGCGTCGTTCGTTTTCGATTTTCAACCCCTCTTTTTTATTTGCCGGGTTGAAATGGCCTGAATTCTCCTGAAACGCCCGTCTGGAATTTTCTAGGTGCCGTTAGGCGATCATTCATAAGGATTGCCCGGCGCTCCGGTCCCCGGGGTGAATGAAGTGCTGCAAGCAGGAGCGGCGGGACATCGTTTGAAGTCGAGCCTGTGGACCTTGGCTTACCCGGAACTGCGAACGCGGATTCTCGCGGGAGTGGGTGCGAGAGGGGATTCCGCCGCGGCGGACGGCTCTCGCACCAGCGTGATCTTTCTCGTTGCGGGGGCCGGGCCGGTAGTCTGATTCGCACATGGTATTGAGAGGACTTGCGACGCGCTCCGGAGCCGTTCTGCGAATAAAACGAGGCGCAGTCCGATCATCGTGAACTCACCCAATTGAGTGGGTCACCCGGCTTTCCATGATCGGGAAGCGCGTTGAAACGCGCTGGGGAATGGAGGGGATTCCGGTCCTCTGAACCAGCCGTCGAACGGCTGGCCTACAGCCCGCTGGTGCGGGGAAGCCCCGTGAACGGGGCTATGCGGTAGACCCTCCAGAATGGCTGGGAAGTGCGCCGCACGAGTCACAGAACTGCCATATAAGTGGCACCCAATCGGGCGCTCTTCACGCGGTCCTCTCCTCTACACGGCGACTGCGACCTTCGAGGGCGAGCTAGACTCCGTCCGCCGAGACGGCGGACGCTACGCGAGGTCCAGGCCGTCGGCGTCTTTCATGCCGCCGAAGAGGCAGATGATGCCTTCGATGAAGCCCCAGAGGCTGACCAGGCCGCAGCCGTAGCCGAAGGTGGCGGCGCCGCCGATGAGGCTGAGCAGCAGCATGAAGAGGCCGATGCCGTAGTAGCCCAGGTAGAAGCGGTGGGCGCCGAAGGTGCCGAAGAAGATGCCGAGGATCGCGGCGACGATCTTGTTGCGCTGGCTGAGCGGCCGGCCGCGGGCGTCGACCCGTGGAAGGTAGGGAGCGCCGTGCGCGCGGCGAGCCTGCACGCCGATGGGAGTCGGGGGAGGGGGCGGCGGGGCGTAGCCGGGATGCGGCGGATTGGGCATGCCGATGGAGCGCGGCTCGCGCTCGATCGTGACCGCAGGAGCGGGCGTGCCGGTGGAGGCGGGGGAGAACCCTGCGCCGTGGCGGCTCAGCTCGGCGGCGATGGCGGAGATGTCCTGGGCGCGCAGCTCGCGGTCGGTGCCGCGCTCGATGAGCGGAGTGTGGCCGACGATGCGGCCTTCGCGGGTCCACTGCACGAGCGTGTCGATGTCGGCGGGGCCGTAGCGGCTGCCGTCGTGTGCGATGACGAAGTAGTAGACCACGTCGAGAGTCCTCGATCTTGCCGGAACGGGTCCGGCGTGATTGCGGAAACCGCGATCGGCATCAGCCGAAGCAGCGCGGTTCCGGTAGTTAGTATTATACGCCGGGGGAGAAATATGGATTAGAAAATGGGAGGGAATTTGGAAGGGCCAATTGCGGCGGGCGACAAGGTTAGGGCCCTCATGGGCCGCGGGCAAGACGAGCAGCCTTTCAGGCTGCGCGAGGTGGGCGCTTCATTTTCCGGGGGTGTTGCTTCGCTCCACCCCCGGCTATTGGCGAACGAGGCCTTCGGCCTGAGTACGGTACAAACCGAATGCTTTGGCAGGTCCAATAGGGGGAGTGCTTTCTTGGCGGCTGAGCCCTAGCACCTCGGTTCGCCGTCCGCCGAGACGGCGGACGCTACTTTGCCGGCGGCTCAGTCGGCGTCGGGATCGGAGGCGGCTACTTCTTTTGGGTTTTCCGGGGTTGCGGGGTTTGCTTTGTCGGACACCGGCTTCGGGTTCGCGCCTTCGTCGTCGAGTTCGGGGGGCATGATTTCCATTCCGGGCGTGCCTTCGGGAGCGCCTTCCGGCCGATTCGTCGACGGCGTTAGGTCGGTCAAGCTGGCCGCGACGGCGATGGGGATGCGTGCGGCCTGGCTGTAGCGCTGACCGGCGGTGTGGATGCCGACGGTGCGGCCGATCATGAAATCGACGTTTTCGGTGACGTCGCGCGGGATATCGACGTAGGCGATGGTGGTTTGGCGCTTGGGATCGACGAGGCGGAATCGCCGCTTCTCGGGGGCGAAGGCGTAGCTCTTGCGGAGCTCGCCGACGAAGTCAAACTTCTCGGTCACTTTTTCGGCGCGGGCACGCATGATGCTCATGCGCTCGGTGGTCATGCGGGCCTGGAAGGAATCGAGATCGCTGGCGGTCGAGGCGGCCTCGGCGCGAGTCTTGCGCAGGTCGTCCAAGGTCTGCAACTGGTTGACGCGGATCTTGGCGAATTCGGCGGGCACGCGCTCGTCGGTCTGGGCGGCGATCTCTTGATAGCGGGGCAGGAGGGAATCGAGATCGCGCTCGGCGAGGGGGAGCTGCATCTGGGCGCTGAGGTCGGCTTCGACCGAGGTGAGCAGGGCCTGATAGCGGTTCGACGAGCGCTCGATTTTGGCGGGGGCCAGTTCTTTTGAAGGCTCGGGACGCGTGGCTTCGCGATTCTTGAGCGCCTGCTGGATGGTGGGGTCGGTTTCGAGCGGCTCGGGTTCGTTCGCGGAGAGGGTTTGTTCGGCGGCCGGATCGGCGCCTTCCATGCCCGCGCTTTCGGTGGACTCATCTTCGGTTGAAGTTGTGTCGCCGGTCGCGACCTCCCCGGGGGTGTCTCCGGTGTATTCGGCGCCGGTGGAGGGCGTCACTTGGGGACGGTCAGAGGAGACAGGTGTGGGCGTCTGTGCCGTTGCGTTGGCATCTTGTTTCGTCGGGCTCCCGATCGGCTGCTGTGGTGTCGGGATTGATTTTGCAGGTGGCGCGTTGGCGGCGGTCTGCGGGCGCGGGGTCAACGTGCTGCGAGCACCGCCGGCGATGGGCTTCACGTATTGGCGGGTGATGTAGAGGAAAGCGCCCTGCGGCGGGGTGATCTTATAGAAGCCGTCGGCCTCGCCGAGGATTTCGACGGTCTGGCCCTTGTTGATCCAGGCCTGGGTGGTGGACTTGCTGGCTGCGAGGGAGCTTCCGGCGCGGACCGAGACGCGGTCCTTGTTGACCTTGCCCTGGCGGGCGGCGGGCTGGCGCTCGACGTCGGTCATGTCGATGTAGCTGAAGCTGCCGGCGGGCGGGGCGATGCGGAACCAGCCGTGCTCCTCGCCGACGACCATGACGCGGTTGCCGGTGTCGAGCTTGGTGGTGGCGTACCAGTCGGTGCCGGCGCCGCTGCGGACTCGGACGCTGGTGCCGGTGACCTCGCCCTCCCAGGGGAAGGCGGGTGTCGCGGTGATGGCAGGGGCGGCCGTGGACGGCGGTGCCTGCTGAACGCCGGTGGGCTGGGCCGTTGCGAATGTTGCGAAAATTGTGATTGAGACGAGCAGCGCGGCAGCGATGCGACGTGCGCTGGGCATGATGATACCTCCATGTTTTGGTGCGCGGTCCCCCCCGCGCGGGGCCTGTGCAGCCGAGGCTGCGATTTCCATCAAAGTAGGGCCGGCGCCGAAGCTTGTCAACCTTTTTCGCGGGAATAGTAG
This sequence comes from Phycisphaerae bacterium, assembly GCA_035557035.1. GTDB lineage: Bacteria > Planctomycetota > Phycisphaerae > UBA1845 > UTPLA1 > JADJRI01. Next base: position 5,810 of record DATMEE010000485.1, on the reverse strand, counting down.
GTCAGACGCAGAGCATGGAAACTCACAGGCACGCGTTCAGGAAGCTCCTCAGCAAAATCCCTAGGCAAGATTTGCCCAGGGCTTTGGACACCGCATACGCGGTGATTCATTTCGGCAAAGAAATCCGCGGTGCTTAGGGGCCCCTTTTGCGGTGCAACGAGCGATGAGCCTATCATGCCCGATCCGCGGCAGGATTTGTCCGGTTCATCTGGAGCAAGCATGGCAAGAAAGCGTCAATCGGCGACGACATCGGAGGTGGACATCGGCCCATTTCGGATCGGGGCGGGTCAGCCGCTAGCGCTGATCGCCGGGCCGTGCGTGATCGAATCGACCGAGCATTGCCTGCGGGTGGGGGAGCGGGTGGCGCAGATATGCCGCCGGCTGGGCATCCATCACATTTTCAAGTGCAGCTTTGATAAAGCCAATCGCACCAGCATCGAGGGCTTTCGCGGGCCGGGAATCAAGGCGGGGCTGAAAACGCTGGCGGCGGTTCGTAAGAAGCTGGGCGTGCCGGTGCTGACGGACGTGCATCTGCCGGAGCAGGCCGGTCCGGTGGGGAAGGTGTGCGATGTGCTGCAAATACCCGCGTTTCTTTGTCGGCAGACCGATTTGCTGGTGGCGGCGGCCGAGACGGGCAGGCCGGTGAACGTCAAGAAGGGGCAGTTTATGTCGCCCGAGCAGATGGCGGAGGCGGTGAACAAGGTGCGCGCGGCGGGCAATGACCGGGTGCTGCTGACCGATCGCGGGACGTTTTTTGGATATGGCCGGCTGGTGAACGATTTCACCTGCATTCCGGCCATGCAGCGGCTGGCGCCGGTCGTGTTCGATGCGACGCACAGTTGCCAGATTCCCGGCGGGCTGGGCAGCCAGTCGGGCGGGCTGCGGGAGTACGTGCCGATTCTTGCGCGGGCGGCGATGGCTGCGGGGGCGGATGCACTGTTCATCGAGGTGCATGACCGGCCGGATTCGGCGAAGTCGGACAAGGCGACGGTGTATCCGCTGGATGGGTTGGAAGAGCTGCTGGCGACGTGCGTGCGGATTCGAGAGGCGGTTGGGGGCTGAAACGCCGAAGCGATAATGCCAACGGCGTTGCGCCCTCCAGCCCAGGGTTGTCGGGTAGCGGCTACCCTGGGTGACTGGGACACGGAGCGCATTCAACCCCAAGGGGGTTGCGCCGCGTGATGCCACAAATCCGGCATACGTCGCTAATCCCAAACATATTTTTCGTCGAACTCCAATTGATGCTTGTGCAGCAATGAACGCAATTCGTCCTGGAACGACATCTTGTAATAATGCTCCTGCTGCCGGGCAATGTAATCCACGACCTGTTCGACGTTCGATTGGCTGACGGAAAACGCCGCATAACCGGCCTGCCACTGGAAATCGCGATAATCCGAACCCTGTTCCTTGAGCCACGTATTTGACACGCGCTTCAGCTCTTTCACCCATTCGGCCTGCGTGACCGTGCGCCCGAGCCGGGCGAGAACGTGTACGTGGTCTTCCACCCCGCCGACGCGCATGGGCGGGCACTCGAGTTGCTTGCAAATCGATCCCAGATAGGCGTGAAGGGTCTCGCGCATCGATTCATCTTTCAAATAGGCGCGACGGCCCTTGGTGGAAAACACAAGATGAACGTAGATGGCTGAGAGCGATTGCGGCATCGGTTGCCCGAATGGCACAACCCCCTTTGGGGTTGAACGAGCAGAAACATCATTTTCCCAGGGTAGGTCGCCGCAGCGACCAACCCTGGGCTAAAGTCGGAACGCCGTTGGCGTTCGAGGGTCTGTCGACGATTCCTCTCTAATTCGGAATTCGCGTCCGCAGGTCGGATTTGGGCATCTTGCTCTTGTCTGCATGGATCACCTTGGACCTCCGCTCCGACTGTCGAGGCTACCGTCTCGCCCCGCGGCTGCCCCTTGGCCCCCGCGCGTCGAAATCCATCGGGCGATGGGGTGGGCGGTTCGGCCCGCGTCCGGCGACGTGAATTCTATCAGCGACCTAGAGAGGGTCACAACCGAGATGGTGGCGCACCGCGCTGACTGAGTATTTGGGCACCGCGCCGGACTTGAAGTCGGGGCTCGTCGGGAATGAACTCCGGGGATCGGCGAAGGGTCCGGGATGAAGACTCGAGGCAAAGGGCAGGCGATATTGTTGGAGATTTCGTGCGAGAGATTGGGCGGGGCGCGCCTAGGACCTTTGGATAAATGCTGTGGTTCGCGGGTTTAGCGGACCGCTTCCTTACCGCCACGGCTCTGGTAAGGCTTTATGGGGGGCCTCGCGGGAGCGTATGATGGGGGGAAATGTTTGCTCCCGCGACGACCACGCATGCCACACTTTTGGCGCGGATTGCCGACCCCGGCGACCCGACGGCCTGGGGGGAGTTCTGCGCTCAATATGAGGAGATGATTCGGGCGTTTGCGCGGCGGCAGGGGGTGGTGGGGGCCAATGCCGACGACATCGTGCAGGAGGTGCTGCTCTCGCTGACCAAGGCGCTGCCGGGGTTTGAGTACAACCCGGCCAAGGGGAAGTTTCGGTCATATCTCAAGACGGTGGTGGTGAGGGCGATCATCCGGCGGCGGCAGCGGGAATTTGGCGTGGTGCAACTGGGCGACGTGGACGAGGCCAGCCGGGTCGCGTGCGCAGACGAAAAGCTCGACGCGGCCTGGGAGGAAGAGTGGCGTCAGCAGCATTTGCGGCGGGCGATGCGGACGGTGGAGGCTGAGTTCAACGCGACGGACCTGGGGTGTTTCCGGGCGTACGTGGTGGAAGGCGAGGATACCGAGGCCGTGGCGAAGCGATTCGGCGTGAGTGCGAGCCAGGTGTATGGGGCGAAGCACAGAATTCTGGCGCGGCTGAAGGCGTTGATCGCAGTGCAGGTGGAGGACGAGGGTTAGATTTGCACTACGACGCTGAGAGGTTGAGTTTGGTGAGAACATTTGATGAGACGTGGTTCGCTCGACGAGTCCGCCGCTCCTTCGGAGCGGACTGTAGTTGGGCGGAACGAATCCACGGGTTGCGCTTCGCTCCACCCCCGCCAAGGCGGGCAGGCAGTGGCTACATCCCGCCGTCCTGTTGGGGAGAAAGGCGGATCGCGTGGTACCTAACCTGCATTTTGTTTAACAGAGCTGCGACCGTTAGCGAGCGCGAGGACATGAGCTGGCGAGCAGATCGAGGAGTTGGTTCAAAGGCATGGTGCTGAGGTCCGGGCGTCCTCTGCAATCAAGCGCTGACCGCTTCCTTACGGGCGCGGCTCTGTCTACGCGCCGCTTCGCGGCGACACTGGTGAGAACTGCAGGCTAAGTGGCTTCAGCATTTTACTGTGGCTGAAATTCGATGGACTCAAGCTCACTGTGGTTTGATGATGACGACGTGCTGGTGCGCGAGCTGCTGCGCGGCCGGCGGACGTCGGAGACGCCATCCATTCCCGGATACAGCGAGCTTCGCGAGCTTCGGCGGGGCGGGCAGGGGGTGGTGTTTCTCGGCAAACAGTTGTCCACGCGGCGAACGGTCGCGATCAAGCTGGTGCTGGATGGGGCGCTGGCCTCGCGGGAGGCGCGGCGGCGGTTCGAGCGCGAAATCGAGCTGGTGGCGACGCTGCGGCATCCGAATATCGTGCGGGTTTACGACAGCGGCCAGACCGAGGACGGCCGGCTGTATTACATCATGGAATACATCGAGGGGGCCGGGCTGGACGAGCTGATCAGCGCCGTGCCATCCGCACGCATCGCGGGCAATGGTTCCAGCGCGGCGGATGTGCTGCTGCGTGCGCCGCTTGCTCCGGCGGTGGGCGATGGGGCGAGTCCGGCGCCATTGATGGATTTCAGTGAGCGTTTTCATTCGGCATCCGATGTGCTGGTAATGTTCGCGAAGATTTGCGACGGCGTGCAGCACGCGCACCAGCAGGGCGTGATTCATCGCGACCTCAAGCCGAGCAACGTGCGCATCGATCGCGAGGGTGAGCCGCACGTGCTGGATTTCGGGCTGGCGAAGGCGGCCGATGCGTCGGTGGAAGCGACGCAGTTCAGCCGGGCGGGAAACTTCATGGGTTCACTCCCGTGGGCGAGTCCGGAGCAGGCCGAGGGGTCGCATCTCCAGGTCGATGTTCGCAGCGACGTGTATTCGCTCGGCGTGATTCTCTTCCAGCTTCTCACGGGGGAATTTCCCTATCGGATCGACGGCACGTTGCGGGAATCGCTGCAGATCATTCAAGATAGCGCGCCGCGGTCGCCGCGCGAGCTTCGGCCTGAGATCAGCGATGAAGTCGCGACCATCGCCCTCAAGTGCCTCGCGAAGGAATCGGATCGCCGCTATCAGAGTGCCGGCGAGCTGGCCCGAGACATTCGGCGCTATCTGGCGGGGGAGCCGATCGAGGCCAAGCGCGACAGTGCCTGGTACTCGGTGCGCAAGAGCCTGGATCGCTACCGGACGGCCGTTCGGGCGGGCAGCGTGCTCTTGATCGCGTTGCTGCTGTTCAGCGCGGGAATGGTCTGGCTTCGCGGCCGCGCGGTTACGGCGGAGCGGCTGGCGGCGCAGCGGTTGAATGACCTGGAGGTCGCTCATCGCGCGGAGGTCGCGGGGCGCAAGGCGCTCGAGGTGCAGGTGGGGCACACCAGGCAAGTGCGCGATTTTCTGGATAAGACGTTGCGAGCGGTCGATCCGTGGAAGCATCCGGGACGAGACTTGGGACCGCTCCGGGAATTGCTCGACAGCGCCGTGGCCCGGCTGAAGGGGGCGTTTCCAAACCAGCCCGCGGTCGAGGCGGCGATCGCGGGGACGTTGGGGTGGGATTATCGCGAGCTTGGGCTATTCGACTCTGCGGAGACGCTGCTGAGGCGAGCCTATGAGCTATCCCAAGAGGCGGCGGGAGCGGAACACGTTGACACGCTCGCGGCACTGACGCAACTGGCCACGCTGATGACCGAGCGCGGGCGGCATGAGGAGGCTGAAGCGTTGTTTCGAGAGCTCCACGCCATCCAGGAGCGGACGCTGGGGGCGGAGCACCCGGATACGCTGGTAACGTTGAATAATCTGGCGCTGGATATCGACTGGCAGGGTCGTTCGAGCGAGGCCGAGGCGCTTTACCGCAAGGCGCTGGAGGCACAGACGCGATTGCTGGGTCCCGGGCATCAGGATCGGCTGCATACGCTGAACAATCTTGCAGCGTGTTTGCCGGCGCTGGGGAAGATGGACGAAGCGCTGGGCCTCCAACACGAGTTGATTGAGGAATGGATGGCCGTTGTGGGCGTCGATGATCCCGAGACGCTGCAGGCGCGGATGAATCTTGCCACGCTGCTGATTCAGGCGGGGCGGCTTGCGGAGGCAGAGGACTTGCTGCGTGACCTGGTGGGGACCTTCGAGACCGTTCTGACGCCGAAGCATCCGCTGACGATTCTGGCGATGCACAATCTTGCCAGCGTGGTGTCAAGCCGCGGTCGTCATGACGAGGGGCTTGCCCTCGCGCGTCGGGCGTTCGACGCTCAGGTGGCTTTCGCGGGGTCTGAACATCCCACGACGCTGAATCGGAAAAATGAGCTGGCGTGCAGTCTGATGGAGTTGAAGCAGTGGGACGAGGCGATTCCGCTGGCGCGGGAATTGCACGAGCAGTCCGTGCGGACCCTCGGTTCGGGCGATTGGCGCACTTTGAATACGGCCGGGAACCTGGCGTTCGCGCTGAATCAGACGGGCAAGACGGACGAGGCCGAGGCGATCTGGAATCAAGTGATCGCCGAAGCTGATCCCGACAAGGAAGCGACGCTGGGCTTCGTGGCGACGGCGCGTGCCAACCTCGCGGCGCTGAGAGCGGACCAGGG
>DATMEE010000484.1:0-2338 GCA_035557035.1 Phycisphaerae bacterium | reverse complement strand
GCAGCGTGAGCGGCGCCCACCGCGCGAGCATGTACATGACGGCGACCACGCCGCTTGTGCGCAGCAGAAACCATCCCACATAGAGCGGCTTTGTTCGTAGCACGGCGAAGGTGCCCGGCCAGCGGATCAGCAGCATCCAGCAGAAGATCAGGGCGCCGAGCAGCAGGTCGCTGTGCTCCAGGCCGTCGTCGGAGAATTCCTCCGGCTCATAGTACCAGGGAACACCGGCAATTTTCTTCATGACTACTTTTGCTCGGCGAAATGCCCGGAAGGGAAACCCGTCATTTTTGAGCGAGTCAAGAATGGAGTCCCAATGGGGCGAGAGGCTCTGTTTGTGAGATTCGAGGTCGGCGATCACCTGCCGACGGCGCGCCTGCATGTCCGCGGGAAGCTCGTCGAGAAACAGCTCGCGGCGATAGACGTCCACGAATTTGTTCTTCGTCTCGACCGACACGCCTTGGCCGATCCAGCCCATCGCCATGGCCGCGTTGAGGCAGACCATCGTGGTCCAGACGGCGGCGGCCACCCACGTCAGCCCGAAAGTAAACGCCGCGCCTCGCGAGAGCAGGCCCGTCTGCCAGTGGCCGATGGCACAGAGCATGCGCCCGATGCCGCGAAAAACGGCGACAAGAAACTGTCCGGCGGCGGCGGCGGGGGCGAGGATCAGGACGGGGATTGCCCAGACCAGCATCTCAGTTTTCGAGAGATTGATGGGCCTGCCAACGATGCGCGAAAGCGTGGCTTCAACGACGATGTAATAGGCCCCGCCCAGCAGATTGGAGACGGCCAGGAAGAGGAGGTACGCAGGCACCGTGATCGGCGCGAGCAGGGTGAACCAGAGGATCCGGGAACGGTGACTCAACTGGAAAGCTCTCTACGCCGCGTTTGTTCGGCGATAACACGCGGGTTCGCGGGAAAAGCGCGATGTTACGCAACTTACGAGGCAGTGCCAACAGGGGTTCTCGCGGGAGATGAGGAATTGACGATTCCAAAATAGTCTCCGCTGCGGATAGAATATCTGAAATGAAGATTCCCGACGTAGAAATCCCCATCAACACGGTGACTTTCCCCTGGGAGCTGGTCATGAAGGCCGAGCGCGCTGCCGAAAAGGTTCAGGAGCGGATGCACAGAACCGCGGCCGCGCTGATGGCTGCCAGGGTTCGCTTCGCGGTGATTGGCGGCAACGCCGTCGGATTGTGGGTTGCGACGAAGGATGAAGGCGCCGTTCGCAATACGAAGGATGTCGACATTCTTCTGGACCGCCGTGATTGGGATCGCGCCGTCGAGGCGATGTCGGCCGCGGGGTTCGACGCTGATGAAGTCAGCGGCGTCACCGTATTTCTGGATCGGAACGATCCGATGCCCAGCCGCGGAGTCCACGTGCTTTTCGCGGGCGAGCAAATTCGAGCGCACGATGCTGTCACCGCGCCACCGGTGAAAGTCGGCCTTGTGAAAAATGGGGTGCCGGCGATCGATCTTGCTGAATTGATGACTTTGAAGTTGATCGCCTATCGGCGCATCGACCAGGTGCATATCGCTGATCTAATCCGCGTCGGGGTGATCGACGCATCGTTCGTCTCACAGGTTCCCGCGGAGTTGCGCCCAAGGCTGGAAGCGATACTTGCGGACCCCGATGGATGAGTATCAGCTTTTGCTCGCTTCGGAAGTTCCGGGGCTGCTCACTGATCCGGGCGCTGCAATCGGCCGCTGCAGCGGAAACAGAATCACGTCGCGTATGCTGGGTGAATTGGTCAGCAACATCACCAGCCGGTCGATGCCGACGCCCAGCCCGCCCGCCGGCGGCATGCCGTGCTCGAGGGCGTTGAGAAAATCCTCGTCCATGACGCGCATGGTCTCATCGCCTTCGCCTTCGAGCTGCGCCCCCAGCGTCTCGCGCTGAACCCTGGGGTCGTTCAACTCGGTGTACGCGTTGCCCACTTCCATCTTCGCGACATAGGCCTCAAAACGCAGGGCGATCGACGGATCGCCCGTCTTGCGCCGCGTCAGCGGGCACAGCGCCGCCGGATATTCGACGACGAACATCGGACCAGCGAGGTGCTCCTCCACCACCGCCTCAAACAGCTTGTTCGCGATCACGGCGTCGTCGATCTTCGGCGCTTCGATGCCGATCGACGCGGCCCGCCTGCGCACCGCCTGTGCATCGGCGAGTTCGACGCCCGCATACTCGCGGAGAAGCTCCGAATACGTCCGGCGCGGCCACGGCGGCGTGAAATCGAGTTCGATATCCCGGAAACGCCGCTTGAACCCGCCGCCAATTTTCTCGATGCACGCGGTAAACATGCCCTCGACGATGTCGATCATGTCCGACAGATCGCCA
>DATMEE010000483.1:0-5114 GCA_035557035.1 Phycisphaerae bacterium | reverse complement strand
CAGAAAGCGATCGGAAAGGCGCGCTTGTACCACGCGGGATGAACCTCAACTTCCTTCCGCTGGGTCGCGTAAAACGCCGACAGCCCGAGAGCAGCAACCCCGGCTTGCGCGCCAAGCACCGGTGCATCGGGAATGAGATGTCGCACGAGCCATGATCCACCAAAGACTATGGCGAGGAACAGGGCGCTGCCTGCCAGGGCTGGGATCGTACCGGTCAACCAGCCCCGGAACATCATCTCCTCGATAAGTGGCCCGAGTATGACGACGATAACAATCACGGAGATCGCAGATTGGCCGAAAACATTACGCAGGTTGTCGCCAGGAGACGCGCTCGAAGACACGATCAATGGTAGCGCAAGCAAGGCGAATATCGCGGTCACGACGAACGAGAATACAAGTAACCAGAATGAGAGGGCGACTCGCGATATGATCCCAGTATCAAGATTTTGATCCAGCCGTGGGTGACGCAGGAACGCTACGAAACCACTTAGGGCGAACGTACACGATTTTCTCGCTTCGACGATGGCGGTCGTTCTCGTGAACATAGGCGCAAGGGATATCGTTCGGGCGCCCGCTTTGCACGTGTCGAGTGCGTGGACGGTTGTTCAGATCGAATCCGAGCCACCTTATCCAGCCGCGCTCGTAGCTGCCTAGCGTGAGCGTCCGCTAAAAGGGGGCGGCATCGGCCGCTGGTGGGTCCGGACGGGGTCGTGAGCGGACGGACCACTTCCGGCCAACTGGCGACGTCGACAACCCTGGTCTACCGCAGCTGGGGCAGAATTCGCGTCACCAGGATGTCATATTGTGCGTCGACCAGAGCGCGATTGGGATCGTGACCGGTCGCGGCCAATAACCGAAATTCTTTCTGTGGTGCCGATATGGCGTCGAAATAGCGCCTGGCCACGGCCGGAACCGTGACAAGGTCTTCGGCGCCGGCGAGGATGAAGACGGGCATCCCGAAATTCAGCCCAACGCGGGGGAGGTCGATTGTGGCCGCCATCCCGTTCCCAGCCGTGCCGACGAACTGCAGATAGGAGAAGTCGTCGCTAGCCTCGAGCGCCGCTTGAGATGCTGCGTCGGCATAGGTGGGCGCGGGTATCCACCAACCCTCGGGTGCCGCAGTTGTAGTGCGGCGCTCATAGACGCGGGTTGCCCGTCGGAGAATGCCCGCGTTGCGAGGGTTGGTCCACGGGGGAGCACCCAGCGCCTCGATCGTGGTCACGGTCGCGCTATCCCCGGCGGCGCGCGCAAGTGCCAGAAGCCCGTGGTAGCTGGCGGCCTGATTTTCCGCGTAATCGACCATCTGACCCGCTCCCACATAAGCGTGGAACAGGTCCGGGCGCGCGAGCACCATGTGTACGCCAAGGACCGTGCCCCAGGACCCCGCCACAAGGATGACCTTGGTGTGGGCGAGGTGCGCTCGGAGGTAGTCGACCAACGCGATGCCATCCTGCGTCATTTGGGCGATGGTCAGCTCAGCAGGCGGGGGATTGCGCCCAAATGTCCTGCCCGCACCACGCTGATCCCATTGGACGATGGTGAACTCCCTCTCCCACGCCGCATAGATGCGCTCTGCATAGGGGCTGAGCGGATTACCGGGCCCGCCATGGAGGAAAAGAACCGCCGGATTCGCGCAGTTGCTTCCCCTGATTGTTACCCATTGGTCGATTCCACCGATGGGGACGAAGCCCGCTTCGTTCACCGCCCCAGCCTCACAGGAGGTTGCGCGCGACGCACCTTCCTGCACCGGCTCCACACCGTGTGCCAATGCGCCGTAGGGCAGCCACAGGAGCAGTAAGAGGAAGGAGATGCGCGCAGAATAGTTCATCGCGTTCCTCCTTGTGCCTGGGTGCATCATCCGAGTTCGGGCGGCGGATGGAAAGCGTGTCAGGGTGCCGAAGATAACAGTTACAGCACTCTCAAGTAAGCTGCCTCGGCCGCTAGCGGCGTGACAGGTACGTACCTGTCACCGAGGACCCCTGGCGATGCAGGTCGGCTTTCGGACCATGGCGCACATTCGTCCACCGCCGCTGGCAGCCTGCTCTCAGTCGCGCGCGATGAGCGGCGAGTCTGGACTGACCTGATAGTCAGGGGCAGCCTCCGGTCGCAGCTTGTATCCCTCGCCGGTCCGCTGAAGCTGATAGGGATTTGGGATTGCCCCGGTGGGCATGATGGGGAGCGAAAGCGTTGCCGGCCAACGTTGCCGAATCCTGCGCATCGCTCTTTCCCTGAACCGGGCGACGCGCTCGGGCTGTTCGCCTTTCGCGAACATGATCCAGGCCCGGCCGAGATGATCTTCCTGGTCGATGATCGTCGCGACCCGCTCCTCATCGTCTTCTCCGCGCCACACAGTTGCGTGGATGGTCATCGGGGTCAGCCGCGACAGCTGTTGCAGCTCGTCCGAATTGGCAGCATCGACGTGGAAGCCGTCGGACTCCGCCTCCTGACGGAGCAGCGCCAGGAACTCCTCTCGTTCAGCGGCAGCCGGAAGTGGAACTTCGAACGCCGCGACGGTGCGGGCGCTCTCAGGCTGCGGCTCAACGCCGCACGAGGAGCAGGCTGAGCAAGCCAGAAGGAGTGCGAGCGCGGCCCTCACATCGGTCTCCGGATAAGCTGGCTTCGCGTAGCGTCAACCTCCGCTTTCGACCGTTGCGGCCAGCAGCGACGCGGGCGTGCGCCTCTGCCGAAGCCTGCCGCGGGATTCAGCCGGCGCGAAGGCGCAAAGCCGCGAAGGCGCGAAGAAGTAGGCCCGGTCCTGAAAGGTGACCGCGCGAAGACGGACGCGACGCATTTCCTCGAGCGGGCGCCCGTCAACGGGCGAAATCGTGACGAGCGCAGGGCCGATACCGCCTCATCTCTGCTGTCGACCCATTGCGGACGTTCGCGTCCCAGCGTGCCTAGCGCAATGTTCGGCGGCATCGGGCCGAGACGACAACCTCTGACCCTCTGTGGCGTGCGGCGGAGGCCGGGGGGTGCAGGAGCGGGCTAGCCGCGCTCGAAACGCATGTCGCCCGGTACAGTGACATGTTATCGTTCCGGTTCCACGCGGGACGCGGCAGCTGGGGGGCGGGATGCGCTATTTCGAAGACTTGCAAGTCGGGGAAACGCTGACGTTCGGCGGCCTGGTGGTGGATGCCGCCGAGGCCGCGGACTTCGCGCAGCGCTACGATCCAGAGCATGTCCCGCGCCCCGGCACCGCCTACATCCACCGCGGCCCCGAGATCAGCCCGTGGCAGGTCGCGGCGCTGAGCTGGAAACTGCTGGCGGACCTTGCCGCCACCGGCCCGGTAGAAGACGCGGCGTTTACCGCCCCCGGCGATCTCCAGTGGCGGATGAAAGTGAGCGCGGGCGACGTGCTGCGCGTCGAGGTGGAGCTTGTCGAGCTGCTCCCGCCGAACATGCGCCTGCGCGAACATGGCTGGGCGCGAGCCAGGGTAACGCTGATCACCACCGGACCGGCGGGGTTCGGGGCGTGGGGGGACGACGACAGCGAACTGGTCGATGACGTGGCTCTGACCTATTTCGCCCAGCTGAGAGCGCGGCGGCACGAACCGGTGTCGATCTACCACGGTCTCGGCTGAGGCCGGCCGCGGGCAATAACGGCCCGATTAACGAACGGCCGAGGGCTTTCTCATTGCCGCAAGCGCGTAGACGTAGGTCAGCGACGCGGCACCGGCGATCGCTGCGCCGCGCGCCGCCTCGGGAGCGACGAGGTAAGCGGCGTAGCAAAGAATAGCCCTTAGCACGAAGTGTATGAACCCCGCCGGGTCATCGGCACCCCAGCCATGAGGGACCCACAAGATTCCGGCAAAGATCGCCAGTCCGAGGATCAGGATGTCGAGATCGCCGGCTGCCTGGGCCGCGATGACGACGAACGGAATGAGCAGCGCAACGACCGTGATAAACCGCATGAACAACTGATTTATCGGGTTACGGCGACCTTCCAGCCAGATCCCTGCGTCCCCGCGCACCTTGTCGATAATGAGGGCTAGAGGGAGAGGCAGGGCCGCAGCGACGAACGGGACGAAGCTTGGAAGGCGATCACCGAGCATGTACGCCGCAACAGCCAGCGCTGCCCAGGCAATGAAGCCTCCGATGGGCATCGCCGTGGTGCTGGTCGCTAAATAATCCCGCCGCGCATCGGCAAGCGATATCCGCGAATAGTCTTGCACGAGTCTCCCCCCAGGTAACATCCGCTTACACGAACGCAGAAGGAGTAGCTGCCTACGCGCCTCCTGTCAGGAGCCGTCCTATCATGGCCGCTAGCGTGGCGATTCGGAAATTCGCCTCATCATGGTGCCGCGCCGGAGCGAATTTCCGAATCTCCAGCCACACGAGCAGACCCTATGAATCGAGTGGTGCTTCTTTGGATTTGAAGTTCGCTCCGAACGTGACCCGATCATCAGGCGAGCTTCAAATCCAGCACACTAGCGGACGTTGATTTCGGCTGGACACGCGCCGCGTTGTCGCGCTCCCTGGCTGAAGACCAGCCCGGGGCCGCTCAGTGACGCGGGCCCTGCTGGTCCCGGGCATCCGAGATCAGGTGGGAAACGATCACCCAGCGATCGCCTCGACGCTGCAGCACCCTCAGGTGGCTGGTTCTTCGAAGGCCAAGCGCCTGCCCATCGGGAGCTTGCTGGCCCCGACGTTCCACAATTGTCGCGACCAAGGCGATGTCCCGGCTCAGGTAGCGGACATCGTGACCGATGGTCCGGCTTTCGCCGGCCGCGACGAACGGCAAGGCGAATACCTCCGCGAGCGTTCGCTCGATGGCCGCCCGCCCGGTCCGCCGCATCCCGAATGCATTCACCCAAACAGCGTCGTCGGAATAATCCTGAGCCGCCAACGCCGCATCCCGGGTTTGCCAGGCGCGATCCCAGCGCTCGATCGCGGCCAGCACAAGCGCATCCGCCGGAGCCTCCTGCGCCGGCAAAGGCGATGACAGGCTCAGCAAGGCGGCGAAAATGACCGGAGGCAGTCGCATCGGCAGATCCTGCTGCGGGAAGGCAGGCCCCTACACGCTGGGGGCCGATGGCTCAACGAAGTCCCGCTGTCCGCTTTTTCGCGGACGTTCCGGGCGCCCCCTTGCGGGGAAGTGCTTCGCCGCGATCGAT
>DATMEE010000482.1:0-3056 GCA_035557035.1 Phycisphaerae bacterium | reverse complement strand
GCGTGAGGAAGATCGCTGGCAATGCTAACCATTGCGCCGCCGGGTGGCGCAGGCATGTTGAGCGTGACGCAAGCCTGCGTCTGGTTGCCGCCGTAAACGGACCCGGGCTCGGTAATGATCCAGAACAATCGCAGGCCTGGTGGGGTCGGGGGCGGCGCCACAACAGTGAAGCTCGCGCCGGCAGACCAGGGGCCGTACACCGCACCGTGGATGGCCCGGACGCGCCAGTAATAGGTGCCGGGGGCGAGGCTCTCCGCCAGCATATAGTCGGAGCGGCTGATGTTCTGCACGAAAAGCACGCCGAAGGGGCCCTGGAAGTTGGGCTCGTCATCGACGTCCAGGTCGTAGCCGGCGATCTGCGGATTCGGCGTGTCGGTCCAATCGAACGTAAAGGGCACCGAGACCGTCGCGCCGCCAGACGGCGCCAATGGGGCGGGGGCGGAAGGAACCGGCGCGGTGTTAGTGATTTTCACGTTGAGCGTGGAGGACGGGAGGCCGCGGACGTTGCCGGCGGAGACCGCGCGGACTCGGTAGTAGATGTTGGGGATTTCGTTGCCCCATCCGGCCTGGAAGGTCGTTCCGAACTGCAGGAGGTCGGTGGTGAGGGTTAACGGATAAGAAAAGGCCGGCTCGTCATCGACTTCGAGAAGATAGTGATGGGCGTCGGGCGCGGTGGTCCAGTGGATCTGAAAAAATTCGAGCGCGTGGAACTGAGAGCCCGTTGCGGGCGCAGTAAAGCTCGGCGTGCCCGGGGCCGGGCCGAGGCCGGTCACGGTCACAGTGCGGACGGCAGACCAGGGAGATTCGAGCGATCCCACCGGCCCGTCGACCATCTGAGTGGCCTTGACGCGCCAGTAGTAGGTGCCATTGGGCAGGCCGCTGACGACGTCGTGCGTCGGCATCGGCATATCGGGCATCGACAGGTTGGTCGCGCCTTCCAAAATCACGGTGCTGAACGCGGATGAGATTCCCACCTGCCAGATGTAGCTGCCGATCGGTCCGTCGGGGTCGACGACGGCGTTCCACTGGACCGTGATCGGCTGAACCAGTGACGAACCCGATTCGGGGGACACCAGCGTGGGGGGTGGAGGGGGCGACTGAGCGTGTACGAAAGGAACGGTTGCGAGCATCACCATGCAAATCGTCGTGAACGAGAATCGCTGGCTCATGGAAGCGCTCCTTGGATTTACTTGAGGTCCGTTCGACGACTGGACATGATACACTCTGAGGTGTCATCCGAAGCAGTGATTCAATGGCATCCCGCAGCGCACTGACCGATTCTGAGACCGATGACATGTCGGTTCATAACGGGTCCGATCACGCTGGGTGTTTTCAAGACCCAAGAGGGGTGAAGCGGCCACGCACCATATTTCTCAGGTGATTTCATTACGTGATTCCCACTGGTGGCGACGATTAACCTCCCTTTTGGTCCCAGCTCCGGCTGGTTCATATGTTTACTATAAGCCGAATGGATACGTCGCCGGGACTCCCGCTGGCTTTCCTATTCTCAGGCCACCGACCGTAGGCCGGAACTCACCTTTCCGATTCGCCGAGGCCGCCGATCCAGCCTGAGCGAGAATCATCGCCTCGATGTCGCCCGAGGATATGATGCACTAGCTCGACGAGCCGCTTCATCTAATGTTTGATCCCCGGTGCGTCGGTAGAGACCCGCCAGCACGAAAATCGCGAACGCATCCAATCAGGAACCAAATGCCCCCTCGTCGGCGTGAAAGCACATACGTCAACACCGATTGTATAAACGACGGCCGCGACGGGGCACTGTTTCGTTGAGGCGGTGTTGAGTCCCTGGGTAAGCGCGGGTCGAAACATACCGGCCACGCTCCAAGCTTGCCAACCCCCCGGGCGTTGCTCCGGGATGAACGAAAACCGACAATCACATCGCCCCTCATCCATTATTTCGACAAATCATGTTTCGCCACGCTCCTTATTGAGCGCGGATTGAACGCTCGACCGCGTCAATTTTGTTGACGCAGCGCCTGCGGTTGTCTAGAACAGTCGCCGGAAGCAGACGCTCAATTTTGTGGACTTCACTTTTTTGATTGGAGGGTTTGTTCATGGCTAAGACCAAGTCAACGTGTCCGGAGTGCGGCGGCCCGAAATTTGGGCGCGGGTATTCGCATCGGGGAAACTGCTCGCTCGCCTTTAAGGCCAAGGCGCCCAAGAGCGGAGCGCGCAAGGGCCGCAGAAAGGCGCGCGGCCAGAGGTCTTTCAATGGCTCGACAATCTCGGTCGAGTCGATCGGCCGCATGCCGATCGAAACCGTCATTGAACTCCGCCGTGCGGTCGACGAGGCGCTGCGCTCCCGGCATTCCGAAGTCCAGCGCATGATTCGAACCCTCGAGCTGTCCATCCGGTAAGTTGGTTTACGATATCGATCTCGCTCAACGGGGCTCGTGACGGCACGACATGCACGCCGATTGGCATGTCGTCGGAAGTCGCCAGCGTCTCCACGGATTCGTCCGTGGTTAGGAGTTCAAGCGTTCCAGCGACGCTGCTGCCGTGGATGCCGAGATGCTCCATCGCACCAGCCGCTGGGTCGAGGTCAAGAAATCAACGACTGAAAGCTCCGCTGTCCCAAAGCTGCGGCCAGATGAACGGTGTTCGTCGATTTTCCGACGCCGCTTTTTTGATTTCCGACGGCGATGACCACGCCATGCTTCATCGAAATCTCCTTACCTTCCCCTTTTGAAAATCGTCGATTGCGGGCCGTCCCGCCGGCCTGAGTTCACCCGTGCTGGCACTCCGGCACGCCAGCAATCCTTCCTATGCCAGATTGGTCACAGGAAGACGCCTCACACAAGAGTCTCTTCCAAAACAGGACAATAGCGATACATCGGCATGCCCGACGGCCCGCAGGCCGGCATGCGGGCCACCGCGCGTACCGGCCTTCCGGCTGTCATTCATCACTCAAAACCAGCCAGTGATTATCACTTGAAAACCGGCCACTTTGAGGAGTTGTCGGTTCGTCTTGAAGTTCTCTCAGCCAAGTTCTGGCTGCAGGAGAGCATCGATGGCGAACCAACTCAAGATGGCCG
>DATMEE010000481.1:0-5276 GCA_035557035.1 Phycisphaerae bacterium | reverse complement strand
CGGCCTGCGCGGGCTTCAACCCGTCGACTATGTCGAGACGCTGGAGTGCATCAAGCGCGAGGCCGAACGCGCCGGTCAGATCGTGAAAAATCTGCTTCGGTTCACGCGCGAGGAGCAGACCTCCAAGTCGCCGAGCGACGTGAACGACATGGTGCAGCACGTCGCGGGGCTGATTCAATCGTACCTGCCGGTCGAGAACTTCAAGCTCGATCTCGATCTGAGTTCGGCGCTGCCGCCGGTCGCCATGAACACGACCGAGATCGAGCAGGTGGTGGTGAACCTGATCAAGAACGCGGTCGAGGCGGGGGGCGGCGCCGTGCGGGTCGCGATCCGGACGGCGGCGGGCAATGGGCAGGTGACGTTGAGCGTGGCGGACACGGGCCCGGGCATTCCGCCCGAGCACCAGTTGCACATTTTCGATCCGTTTTTCACGACGAAGCGCACGTCGGGAGGTACGGGGCTGGGATTGAGCCTGTGTCATACGATTGTCACTGAACATGGGGGGCGCATTTATCTGCAGAGCGAGGTCGGGCGGGGGTCCACCTTCACCATTGAATTCCCGGCCGCCGTGCTTCAGTCAGCGGAGAAATCGGGCGACGGCGCTGCTACCGCCGAGTCGGGCGTGCCGCGCAGCGAGAGCGATTACGTATGCCAAAAATCCTGTTAGTCGACGACGACGCCGCGTGCGTCGGATTTCTGCGGCGGCTGCTGGCCGACTGCGGCCACGAGGTGGCCGCATTTCAGAGCGGGCACGAAGCGACGGCCGAAGGGGCGGCGTTCGAGCCGGACCTGCTGATCACCGACTGGCTGCTGAAGGACCACATGGACGGCGCCGCTATTGTGGCATCGCTGCGAGAGCGGTATCCGGCGCTGCCGGCGATCATCATTTCGGGACTGCCGAAGGAGAGCCTGCGGGTGGCGCTGGAGCGGCTGGGCAACGCGGTGCTGGTTGAGAAGCCGATCGACTTCGACCACCTCGTGGGGAAGATTGAAGGGGTTCTGAGCGGGACGGTGCAGGCCGCCCATCGACACGGGGACAACCGTTCGGGCGCATAACTTTCGGGCTCAACTGGAAAAGTAAACGCCGAATCGCCGCGCCGCGACGAATCAGCGCATCAGACAAACTAGCCTGCATCCGATCGCTCGTTCGAGCGGAGCCTTCGCCCAATCAATGAACCCCGGGTTGCGTGAACTCAGGTAAACCCAACGGACGCATCCGAATTCTCGCGAGATATGAATCGGCGGGCGAAGCCGCGCCTCGCCGATGCGCCGGAGGGCTGAACGCCGCCTAGAATTTGACCTCAATCGGAGCTTGATTTCATGAACCGCCAAAAGGTCGTCATTGGATGCATCGTGGTCAGCGTGCTGGCAGCCGGCGGATTGCTTTCCATATGGGGCTGGATCGGGCGGACTGGCTCTACTTCCCTGGAGCAGTGGATCGGGCAATATCTGATTTCCGCGGTGCAGAATCAGTTGAAGCCCCGGCTGACGTGGGATCGGCTCGATTTTCAGGCCCCGGCGACGCTGGTGATCGATCGGCCGCGACTGGAGCGCGATGGAGTCACGCTTCTGGCAGTAGATCGGCTGACGCTCGGTCTGGCGCGGGTTCCGCGGGCCGGCGAGCCGGTGCTGATCGAATCAGTTGTTTTTGAGAGGCCTCGATTCCACGTCGAGTTCGGCGCGGACGGACGGCTGCTGGGGTGGAGCGACTTTCTTCGAATCGAAGAGACGACGAGCACGAAATTGCCTGCGCCGGCGCCCCGGCTCAGCGACGCCCTGCGCATCCGCCTGCTGTCCGTCAATAATGCCGCACTCTCCTGGCGGGACGCCCAGGATGCCGGCGCGATGACCCTCTCCGGCATTTCGGCCCGGCTGGAGACGCCGCCGGACGAACGTGATCCCGGGTGGCACCGCATTGCCGCGTCCGTACGGCATCCAACAGTGTTCGAGATGACGGTTGCCGGACGGCTCAATCTCGATCGGTCCGACCTCGAACTGGAGCAGCTCGCTTTGGATGCGCAGCTGGATGAGAAGCGCTACGAGATCTTTCCGCCGCGCATCCAGAACCGGCTGCGCGCCGCGGCGATTCAGGGCATTCTTGCGGCGAGACTCTCGGGAAGGATCAATTTGCGGAACCCCGAACTGGCATCGCTCAATGCCCGGATCGATCTTCGCGACGCGGGCATGACATGGGGTGGGGACCGACTTGAGATCGTGACTCTCGACCTCAACGCGGTGCTGGCCGAAAGGATGCTCGGTGTCGGGTTCTTTGCCGATGCGCTGGGCGGCCAGACAAGGGGAACTATCACTGGCGACCTTTCGGGCCAGGCGCCTACGCGCATCGAAGCGACGATCGGCGATGTCGATATGGCGGCACTTTCCGAAATTGATGCAGTGAAATCAGTTTTGCCGCGCACCGCGGAGTTTCTTGCCGGCCGTCTGAATGCGACGTTGACGGCAGAGATTCCGCCCGAAGGCACGGCCATTTCGACCGCCACGGTCGACGCCACCGTCGAACCCCTGAAGGTGGCAATTCGCGGCGCGATTTCGGAAGCGGGCGCCCCGGCCGTGACCGTGGTGGAGGGACCCCGGCTGTCCGTGCTTGCGACGGCGCGGCCGAATCGCGTGACCGCCGACGTGGAAGCCGAACTTGTCCTCGGCAAGGTCATGGCGCGGTTTCTACGCGATGATGCTGCGAAGGATCGCCGCTTGGGCATCACGCTCACGAAAGTTGATCTAAATTCGGTTCTGTCATTCGTCCCACCGAACCATCGCCTGCCGGCCGATGTGGAACTGCTCGGGGGCTATGTCAGCGGCGACGTGACCATTCAGATGCCACGGCCCGATGAGACCGTTTATGACCTGGACGTGAGCCTTGAAAGCGGGCAAGCGCGCATGCGAGACACGCTGATGGCACTTACCATTTCGGAATTCACCGTAAACTCCAAGGACGGGTCGCTGCAAATTCGCGGCGCGGTTCACGCGGGACGCGGGGGGGTTGAGTTTGCGGTCGCGTGGTCGGGCCATGACTCCGATCCCTTTGAAATCGAGGCCGAACTACACGACGTTGATGTAGACGCGCTTCAATCGATGTTGGCCATCCCCAGCCGGCCGTCGTTCGCGCTGACAGGCATGCTCAGCGGCACGATTCACGCGACAATTCCGATCGCCCGCGGGCTCGAAAGCTGGGCCCGCGCATCGGTCCGCCTCGACGACGCGGTTGTTCGGATCGGCGACAAAGCCGCGCCCATTTCCCGAGCGACCGTGAACGGCCGTCTGAACGATGGCGTTGTTCGCATCGACTTCGATGCGCCCTTGTTTTCCGGCGACGTGAAGGGCGGCGTACGTTTTGAACTTGAGGGAGATGGTCCGATTGACCTTCACTGGCATTTGGCTGACGCCGAACTGGCCGAGGTGATTCGCGGACTCGGCGGTGACGGCGGCGAGACATTCGGTCGCGTCCAATGGGAAGGGAACATTCGTTTCAATCCGGAGGAACACGCTCGCTTGCCTCGCGGAACGATGCGGGGGTCGATTCGCGACGGCAGCCTGGTTCGCCTGCCGCTTGTGTCGGAACTGGTGGATCGGGTTCGCGGGATCGTGCGGCACGTTCCATTCATGGGGGGTCCGTCCAACGACAGCGCTTCATGGACGTGCGACATCGAGCCGGAACATCTGCGCGTCGAGCGCTTCGATCTGCGATGTGACTTCATGGGAGCAAATGGAAGCGGGCGCATCGACTATGGCGGAGGGTTGGAGATGATCGTTCAGGCCGGCCCGATCGAACGGATTGAGCCGTTGCTGGGTCCGGTCGGGACAATTCTCGGGCAGGCGTCGCAGCGGCTGATGAACTATCGCGTGTCGGGAACGATGTCGCACCCGCAATTTACGCCGCGGCCGCTGGGAATCAATCTGCCGGGGGTGCAAACCATTCGCGACCGATAGCGCGGCCGGTGGCGGCGTCATCGAGGTCGGGTACGCCATCTTCGTCGCGATCGAATGCGATGCGACGTTCAGCGCCGATGGGGACGGCGGTGAAAGTCAGTTCGGCGCCGGGCTTCGCAGAAGCGACCAGATCGGCGAAGGCGATGTTCGACGGATTGCCGTCGGTCTCGAAGTCACGCGGTCCTTTGCGATAAACGAATCCGCGCATCGCGCCATCGCGGCGTCCGAGTGCGACAAGCCCGCAGCGCAGCCCGTCCGCTTCTCGCCGCAGGTCATCGAGCAGCTTCAGCGAATCTGCATCCATCATGGGATTTCCGTTCAGTGTCACCTGCTTGCCCACCGCGGCATGGGTGGTGGTCGAAAACGACAGGACGAAGGCTTCGAGATCGAGCCGGTCCTGATCGGTCGGCAGCGTGAAGACCGGGTGTGTGAGAAAATTGGCCACGTGATCGAACGCACCGTCATGGGTGAGGCCGAACCCGCGATTGTTGTTTCGCGAAGTGACGTCGAACCCGGTTTTTTCGTAGATATTCTCCAACTGCGAGATGACCGCCTGCTGCGGCGAGGCCAGAATGCTGCCGCCGACGACAACGGGCGATACGCCTTGCGGCAGGGCGTGGCAGTCGACGCACTTGAGCAGGTCGCGATCAGATGCCGCGTTCTGAAAGAGGTCGAACCCGCGAGCCGGACTCGCCGCCCGGCCGCGAAGCTGCATCGCGTCGCGCAGGGTGCCGTCGAGTCGCCGATTCGGATTAGGGGGGTGAACGATGGTCGCGAGAAACGCCTCGAACTCGGCCATGTCTTCGTCGCTCAGTTGCGCTTCGGCCCCCAACAGCGACTCGAATGCACCGTTGAACGCCGCAATGTCCTCGCGATCGCCGCGCCAGTGCAGCGGCCGGTTGCCGACCGTGCCGATCAGCGTCTGCGTGGTCATTGGCCCCTTCATGGGGTGCCAGTCCTTGCACTCGAGTTGCAGGAGGCCGATGTTGCACGTCTGGTTGAACTCCTTTATTTCGCCGGCCGGGTCGCCCAGGTCCCACGCGAGTGGGTCCATTCGGGCATCGACGTGGCAGGTCGCACAGGAGAGATGGCCGAGGCCCGACGACTTGGTTGCGTTGTAGAGATGCGGCCGGCCTTTTTTGATGACCTCCGGCGTGGGGTCGAACAGATTCGTCGTCGAGATGACGCGGTCGTCCGCGAGGTCGATCGTGCTGATCGCGGCGTCGAACTTGCTCAGGACGTAGAGACGATTGCGCGGTTCGTCGAGAGCGAGGCCGGTAGGGCCTGCTGGCACCGTGAGCTGGACAGTGCGCTCGCCCTTTTCGTTCAGG
>DATMEE010000480.1:0-7871 GCA_035557035.1 Phycisphaerae bacterium | reverse complement strand
ATGTCCCGGTTGTTGTAGGCGATATAGAAGTTGCCATCGCCTTCCACTTGCCGGTCGTACTGAATCGCCCCGATGATCTCGCCGTCGTCGCCGAAGCGTATGTCCGTCGTCCCAAAGTTATTCGTCGTCCGCCACGCCCCGGCCAGTGCCGCCACCGTTGCATCCGGCGTGACCACGATAATTACGTCCTCGGTCGTCGGGTTGCAGTTGTCGCTCGACCCGACGTTCACCGTGCGCGACTCGATTGCGTAGCCCGCCGGGGCCACCTCGATGTCGAACCGCCCAAACAGGTTGATCCCGATGGGAAATTCCTCGCACGGAAAGTCCTCGTGGCAACCCCCTACCGACACGGCGCCCCCGTTTCGCCGCACGGACACGCGCGACCGCGCCACGATGTCGCCGTTGTCGGTCGTGATCGAAAGCAGGATCGCCGGCCTGCCGCTGCCGCACCCCGAGCTGTTCTCATTGTCGGGCGGAAAAGTCGACGGATCGCACCGACCCCCCGTGGCCGCCATGCCTCCCGCGGCAAATACAAGGCCGCACATCGAAAGTAACGAAAGGCTCTTGAAGGATTTCATCTGAAAGTTGGACCCTTTGTCGGCGAGGACACTTGCTTGAGCCTCTTATTCTAGCACGTTTCCAAAGCCTGCCGAGGCCCATTCCCGGCCCGATATCACCGCCCTTTACGAACCGCACCGTTTTGCGGTGCTGAAATACGCCGCGCCTCCGGAACGGAGCGCCGATCAAGCCCATCTGGAAACGGCAGACACGATTGTCCGGATCGTCTGACAAACCCTGGATTCGGCGAACGGCATCGGGAAAGGACGGAATTATGGTTTTCTTCAAATTCAAATCAACGGTGACGGCGCTCCTACTAACGACGGCATCGGCCTTCTCGGCCGGCTGCGGAAAACAGCTCGACGCAGCCATTGCCCAGGCCAACGCCGCGGGCAACGCCTCGACCACGGCACTGACCGCCTCCTATCGGCACACCCTGACCATCGCCGACGCCGGTTGGAAGCAGTCCTTTGCCGCCCGCCGCGACGCGGAGAACGTCAATTTCGTCATGGGACTGAGCGCCAACGGCTACCGGAAGAACCCGGACGGAAGCATCGAGGGCCAGATCGAAGCGGGCTGGATCATGGACGCCATC
Source organism: Phycisphaerae bacterium (assembly GCA_035557035.1). GTDB lineage: Bacteria > Planctomycetota > Phycisphaerae > UBA1845 > UTPLA1 > JADJRI01. The sequence continues at coordinate 6,718 of DATMEE010000480.1, read as the reverse complement.
GATAAGCGTGACGAAGTGCTGGCCCGCATCGCTGCCGACGAAGCCCGATGGAACAACCAGCGCCGCGACATTCTTGCCTTGATTGACGACTTCGAGAAAACGATGGACCAGTCCTACGACAACATCGAGGACGCCTATCGAGCCAAGGCCGAGCGGCGGGCACTCGAACAGGACATTCTGCAGGCGCTGAGCGCCGCGGCCGGCGGAATTCTGGGGAGCATCGCCGTCGGCGGACTGTAGGAATGCTTACGAAACACACCGAACCTGAAAGGCAAGGAGATTCAACATGGGAATCAAAGACGTAAGTCTGCCCCAGCCGGGCGAATCTTACCGGCCAACTGACCAGAGTGGCTACGGAATTCCACAGGAGCTTCTGGATCAATCCAACGCCCTTCTGGACGCCGCTTATGACGCACTCTCCCGACAACGCGCGGCCAACGCCGACCTGAAATCGTCAACGGCGGTGTATCGCTCCGGCACCGACGCCGTGAGCGCGGCATTGGACCTCTTCAAGCAGCTCATGCCGCTCATGAACGCCGCACTAACGGCCAAGCCGAGTGTCGTTGCACCGGCACATGCCCAGATGGGCGGCCTGCTTGCCCACGTCAGCCAGCTTGGAAACATGCTGGACAAGGCCCGTAACGTGATGAACCTGCTCGGACAACTCCACAAGCGACCTTGACGAGTATGTAAGCGCACCGCAGCACCAACGGGACGACAGAATGTAGCCACGGGTGTAGCGAAGCGGAACCGCGTGGATCGCGTGCCGAAAAACCCGGTCCGCCCTGAAGGGGCGGCGGAACCGTCGATAAGAGGCGCAGTCAATGATTATCGCGTTATCGCTGCTCCGATGCATTCCCGCCCTTGCCGGCCGATTGCATAAATTGAATCGCCCAGAGCGCGTGGCATTGCGTTTCCTTTGGATTTGCTTATCGGCAGGCTGTTCCGGGGGAAGCAGCAGCGACGTCCGGCAGACCGGCCCCGGCAGCCTGGCAAAGACGGATTCAAGCCGCTCCCTCGTGCGGGCGGATGAAGTCAATTTGATCCGCATCGACGACCTGCGTGAACTGCTCGCCCCGGTTATCGAAAATACGAAGGGCGTGAAAACCAAAATCGATCACGCGAAGAGTCGGAGCGTCGAGGCCGCGAGCGCCGCGCAGGAGGCCGTTAATACGGCTCAGGTGGCCACCACTCAGGCGGCCGAAGCGGCCGAGAAGGTTGAAACCATCGGCGACAAAGTGGATTGGGTCGCGGAAAAAGTGATCGTGTATGCCGGGATAATCGTGACGATCGCGGTGGCCGTGCAAAGGATTCACCGACGATTGAAGGGGATCAATGTCTGACCAGGAGACGAATGCCGCGAGACTCGTTTCAAAACAAATGCAGTTCCTGACCGAGCCGACGAAACACCGTGAAGGGATCTTCACCGACCAGCGAAATCCTCCGCCGCGCCTCGTCGCCCTCATAACGGATGCCCACAAGCTGCATGCCGCGCGGCACACGGGCAAATACCCCTTCGATGGCCGGCGCGCCGGTATCCGCGCGAATGAACACAAGGCGATCTTCCTGCTCCATGCAGTGCCATGAATCTGACCCTTCGGCGCGATGTCCCCGCGAGGCGAAATACCAATCCGCGTTCGAGAGCAGCAACTGGTGCGAGGCGCCGAGGTCAAAATCGCGCGGCGCCGTCCAGGAAAGGATCGTCACGTCCGTCGGCAGGACCTTGATGCCCTGCGTGGCCCGCGCCCGCCGCTTCGCCGCTTCATCAATCGGAGAAAATGCCGGCCCCGGTCCGCAAAGGAAGCCCAGAAGCTGCCGGCGCGGTATCGCATTTCGAAGGCTCGTCGAGGCCGCCGTCACCGCATCGAGCAGCGCCACCAACCGCTGAACGTCGGCTTCAATGAATCGATCCGCGCTTTCAAGAACGATCGCGATTCTCTTGGCTGCGTTGGTCCGGAGAATCCCGGCAAAATCCGGAATGACTTCCTTCCCATATCCCAGCGCCGACTCCGGGACACCGAACAACGCCGCCATCGACCGGCAGACCCCGTGCCGGTCCGTCATTTCCGCACCCGGCAGAACATACTCGATGAAATGATGCCGCGCGAGCTGCATCCGCAGAAACTCGCGATCCTCTTCGGCGACGGCGTTCACGATCGGGTTGAAAAACGTCGGCGAGAGAATCCCTGGCTCAAGCCAGTCGTACGCGCTCGTTTCCGGATTCATTCAGCCAGTAAAGCCAGGAATTCACGATGGGGCAAGCGATCACCGTGTTCATTTATCTTCCTGGCGTTTCAACTCGCGGTAGAGCACCGCCACGAATCCCGTTCGCGACACAAGCTCACAAGGCACTGCCCCGGCCAGGGATTTCGCAATCGCCTCGACCTCCGCCGTCTCTTCCGCCCGAATGCGAACCTTGATGAGATCGGTCTTTGCAAACGCCTGCCGAATGCCCGCCACAATCGCTTCGGAAGAACCCTCTCGGCCGACGTGATGCGTAACCTTGAGCCGGTGCGCCCGCGCCTTCAGCGCTTGCCGTTCAGCGTTCGACACGGTCATGAATTCATTCCTTGTGTATTTTGATCGGCCGCGGCCGGACGCGGTAGAACGATCGGCTCCGGCCGCTCAATGCGAAATCGGTCCGGCGAAATCGCCCGGTCCGTCACGAGCGCCTCATACGTCGCCCCCCAGACAATTTCCTCGCGTGACTTTCCGTCAGGCCCGCCGGCCAGCGTGGCCCACGTCCACGCGAGTATCAGAAATCGATCCTGATCGATCCAGAGCGTCCACCGGCTGCCGCCATCCCGCCCGCGCCCGTCGCGCGACACGATGTACGACGGACGCCCTGCCGTCCATGCGACACCCTGCAGAACCCACGACGAGCGCAGTTCGTTCGGACCAAACGCCACTTTGGGCCGATTCCACGCGACCGGCGTCATCAACGGAATCCCATCCGAAAGAAAGTAAGTGGCAGTTTCGATCGGTGTCGGCCCCTGTTCGCGATGCGACTTGAAGCGCCCGGACTTCTCGTCGAATGACCACCAGTTCTGGCCCTTCACCAGCACCAGATTCATTCCGATTTGCACGCGGCACAGATCAGGGCGCAGCAGCTCCCATCGAATCGGCTGGACGCGCTTTTGCCCTCCGCGATAATCCCGCAATGTGCCTGAGGCTTCCAGACTGTAAAGTTCGGTGTACGCCTTTTCGGCGCGCTCGAGAATGCCTTCGACGGTCAGCGTGTCATCGGCCGGCGCGCCGTTGGATTTCGGCTCCGCACAGCCGGCCACTCCGCACGCTGCCAAACCAATCAGCGTGCCAATGCGCCATCGAACTTGCGTTTCAGACATGGAAGCGAGAGTCTATCCGTCGCGCCGGACGCGGGCAATGATTTGGCGTTATCGGTCGCACCCCAGGCCGATTCGCTTCTCGCCGAGGAGTCGTACGACAAATATAATTCGTTCGAAAATCGCCGGGGCGGTCTGATCGCCGCGGTGGCCGACATGAGACGAGGCGAATCATGATCAACCCCGATCAATTTGAAAGCGTGCAGCGCGAGTTGACGAACTGCCTGCAGGGTCGCTTTCCCGACCTGAGCGTTAAGATCGGAAACGACATTCACTACCCGGGTCTGAACGTGGTGGTGACGAGCCACAAGTTCACCGGCCTTCTGGCGGAGCAGCGCTTTCATCACGTTGTGCGGGCGATTCCGAAGGACCTGTACGAAAAGCACTTTCAACGCGGCATCGTCTGGTTCGAGTTGGCCCCCGGCGAGAGCGGCAAAGACCTGATGCGCATGCCGCGCTCGACCGACCTGACCACTGCCGACGAATCCGCCATACGCAAGACGCTCGATGAGGTTCGGTTTTTTCAAAAACTCGCCCGCGAGTTTGAAGGCGACGATGATGAACCGTCCGGCGTGTCGTTTGAATCCACCATTCGGGTCCTTTCCAAGGCGGGCCTCCCGCCCGATCAGGTCGAACGGTGCTGCCTCTTCATGATTCTGAAAGGCGCCTATTGCGATGCACACGTCATGAGAGACTTGCTCCCAAAATTCACCGCGGATCATGCCGCCTGAGTTCATTTGACTTCAATCCCCAATGCGCGGAAGTTAAAGGAGGAATGGCGCCGAAACGTCGCCCGATCCTGGACTGCGCTTCATCGAAAAGGTTTCATAGATGGCCAAGAATCCCAAGGGAAAAAATCAGCGAGGAAACAAGGGAAGCGCCCCGCAGCCGCGCCGCGCGAATGGCGGTGGCGTATCCGCCGGCGAGTTGAACCGCGCGGCGATGTCTCCGCCCCCCAACACGCCCGCCGCGCCGCCGCCTCCCGCCAACTGGGGATCGACCGCTCCGGCCGTGTACGTCTCCGGATTGCTTCTGCTCGCCATCGCCGCGACGATGACCGTGCTGCTGGTCATCGATCATTTCGACCTCATGGCTCTCCCCGGATGCGGCGAGGGCGGCGGCTGCGCCGAAGTCACTCGCGGCAAATGGGGCAAGGTGCCGGGCACGGGTCATCTGGTGTCCTTCGTCGGCCTGGCCTACTTCCTCGGCCTGCTCATCGCGTGGGCGCTTTCGCCGAAGGGGGTTTCGTCGTCGTTCAAGGTGATCGTGCGCGTGGGCGTCCTGCTGTCACTGGGCTTCATCGCCATCATGATCGCTGAGGGTCATCTGTGCTGGTATTGTCTGATTACACATCAGGCCAACCTTGCCTTCTGGTTGCTCCTCGAATTCGGACGGATTCCGGCGATTGAATCAAGCCGCGCGCCGGCCGCGCTCGGCGCGGTATTCGCCCTGGCCACCGCCGGCCTGTTCGTTGCCAACCGTTCTCATTCCGAGCAGCTCGTCGCGGAACGCAATCTACAGGCCGATGAATCCGTGCAGGAAATCATCGCCGCCTCGACACAGCCCGCCTCGCAGCCGGCGGCCGAAGCAACCGTCGTCGCCACCGATCAACCCGACGCGCCGGATCAGCCCGTCGAAAAGTCGGAGCCCTTCACCGGCCGCTATCGCACGGGTCCCGAGGCCGCCCCGGTCCGCATGTTGATGATCACGGACTATCAATGCCCCGACTGCCGCGCGGTCGAGGCCGTGGCGAAGAAGCTCGTGGATCAACACAAGGACGTCTCGCTCTCCATCAAGCACTTCCCGTTCGACCAGTCCTGCAACCGCCACATGTCGCGAACCATGCACGGCAATGCCTGCTGGGCCGCCCGCGCCGCCGAAACGGCGGGCCTTTTGCGCGGCAACGAAGGCTTCTGGGAAATGCATCACTGGCTGTTCGATCGCAAAGGCTCGTTCACCGACGCGGAGTTAAATGCCGCGCTGGCCGAGATGGGTTATGACCCGCAGGAATTCACCGGAATCATGACGGGGCCGCAAACGCTCGAATTAGTCCAGGCCGACATCGAAGAAGCCGGCGAGGTCGGCGTCTTCTTCACGCCCATGATTTTCATCAATGGGGTGCATCTGCGCGGCGTCTTCGAGGCCAATGCCGACAAACTTCGGCGATCCGTCGAAGTGCTTCTCGCGCAGAATCTTCCCGCGCTGACCGCCGAGCAGGATCGCAAGCCGACGGCCATCGAAACCGTCATCGGCGATTGGCGCGAGGAATACCAGCGGCGCCTGCCGCCCGATTCTCATCCATGGTTGAAGGGCCCCGCGACCGCGCGATTGCAGATCGTCCTGTGGGGTGACTTTCAGGAAGAGTGGACCGCGGCCGCCGATCGCGCGATCGTAAAATGGCTCGAAGGCAAAAACGACGTGAGTTATTCCTATCGCCATTTTCCCTTCAACCAGGCGTGCAACAGCGTCGTCTCCCGCACGGCTTTCCCACACTCATGCACCGCGGCCAAGGCAGCCGAGGCGGCCGGCCTGCTCGCCGGCGTGGATGGCTACTGGAAAATGCATGACTGGCTCATGTCACATCGGACCGAGGTGAACGATCAGAGCATCAGTGCGGCCGCGCAGGAGCTTGGGTTTGAAGCCGGCGCGTTCACGGCGGCCATGGCCGATCCGCAGGTGGCGGCGGCGATCGAGGAGGATTGCAAGGCGGCGAAGACCTCGCCCACGGCGACGAATCTCCTGCTCTACCGGGGCAGCATCCCGACGATCTTCATCAACGGCCGGGCGACCCCGCGCTTCCGACTCGACCGCAATCTGGTCATCGACAGGATTCTGGACGCAGCGCGCGAAGGCGAAGGAGACGGTGTCGGGACTCAGACACCAACGCCCTGATTACGGCGCCGACGAAGACGCGTTCGCATCGGCCTTCATCTGATCGGCGCGCTGCAACAAATCGTCCTTGTTAGGCGCCTCGTACGGATCGAGCACGTAGGTTTCCAGCACCCGGTCGTCGTGAATGGTGAAGGGCACGAGGCACTCGGCGAAAATATCGATCACCGGCAACTGATACCACGGCGCTTTCACCCGGTGATGGGTCTGCAGCGTCTTCTGGCCTTCCTTGCGAAGCATGATGTCGTAATCGCCATACCAGGTGAACGGCACGCGCACCGGCGACCGCCCCACCTCCTGATCGTTAAGCACGACGGTGGCGCCCTGCGGCTCCGTATTGATCGTCAGCGTGCGCTGGACGCAGGAGCATCCAAGCACCGCACCGGCGCAGAGAAAATACCTCATTGGAGAGAGCCGCTTGTGCCGAAGGTCCGGCCCGTCATGGATGAATCCGTTCATGTGATTGCGACCTCCTGATGAACGGT
>DATMEE010000479.1:0-4898 GCA_035557035.1 Phycisphaerae bacterium | reverse complement strand
GGCCGGCGGAAAAAAGTTGCGATAGGTCGCGCGAATGTGTGATTCCGAGGTCGCGCACGACCCGCCTCGCAACACGAACTGGTTGCACATGAATTTACCGTTGTATTCCCCCACCGCTCCGGCGGGCACGCGATAACCCGGGTATGGGCGATACTGGCTGGCGGTCCATTCCCAGACGTCGCCGAAGAGTTGGCGAAAGGGGGCCGTTCCTTCGTCGCCGGCAGGGTGCGGATGACATTGGCCGTCTTCAACGAAATTACCGCGCGGCTCGGCGTGGGCGGCCGCGATTTCCCATTCTTCCTCAGTTGGAAGCCGCGCTCCCCACCAGCGTGCGAAGGCGTCGGCTTCGAAAAAACTCACGTGGCACACGGGTTCATCGGGATCCAACGGGCGCACACCCGAAAGCGTGAAATGCATCCACCCGCCATCGTCACGACTCCAGTAGAGCGGATGCTTCCAACCTTGTTCAACCACCGCGTTCCACCCTTCCGACAGCCAGAACTCCGGCTTTTCGTAGCCGCCCTCCTTCATGAACTCCAGGAATTCGCCGTTTGTGACCGGCCGATTCGCAAGCTGAAACGGCTCGACAAATACACGGTGCCGCGGGCCTTCATTATCGAAGCAAAAGGCTTCGCCATCGGAGCCGATGCGATACAGTCCTTCGTCAAAATCCCCCCATCCCTGGGCCGGCGCCGACGACTGGGTCGGACTGACTTCGCGATACACGGGCCTGAGCGGGTTGCACGAAAAGGCGTGCTTGATATCCGTCAGCATCAGCTCCTGATGCTGCTGCTCGTGCTGGAGCCCGATTTCTATGAGGCCCGCGGCCTTCATGTCGAGGCTGCTCGGATCCTCCAATACCGACTCTATGCCGTGGTTCACATGAGCGCGGTACGCGAATATCTCGGCGACGGTCGGCCTCGAGAGCATGCCGCGCCGCGGCCGCGGGAACTGAGACCCCACGGCGTTGTAATAGGAATTAAAAAGTGCGACAAAGTGCGGGTTGAAAATGCTGTAGCCCTTCATTCCTGGAGACAGGACGAAGGTCTCGAAAAACCACGTCGTGTGCGCGATGTGCCACCGGATGGGGCTGGCATCGGGCATGGACTGAATCACGTAGTCTTCCGTTTGCAGCGGCTCGCAAAGACGTTCCGTGAATTCTCGTATTTGACGATATCGATCGCGCAACGATCCCATCGTCGCACGCCTCTCGCGACTCGGAATGGCCGCACCGATACGGTTGGCCGATTGATACGGTATCCTGGTGTTCCGCATTAAAGCTCAGGTAAACGCCTCAAGAGGCAGCTAGTCCAAGCATGAGCGGCGGCCCTGAATCTTGACTAAATTTGAAATTACAGACACGTCAGACGCCTGCAACAATTCAAGAACGGCTCATTCTCGATTGCTTCTCAAAATCGTATGATGTCACGATTGATTCAGAACAAAGACCGCCTTCCGCATTCCGCGGATGCACGGAGTCGAAATCCAGAGATGAACAGCCATTCTTTTCTTCTCACGCCCGACAGCGCGGCCTATTTCGAGCGAATCCATGAAGACTATCGAAATGACCCGCAATCGGTGTCGGCGGAGTGGCGCGAGTTTTTTGAATCAACCCACGGAAATGGTCGTCTCAGGGAGCCCGTCGCCGCGCCCCCACTTTTATCCGAGCCGATTGGCGAGAAGCGGCCTGCCCGGGAGCCGGCCGGTGCGCGCTCTGCGGCCGTATTGCAGGATCGCGTCGATCAGCTTCTGCGAGCCTATCGCGTACGCGGGCATATGATCGCGCAATTCGATCCGCTTGGCCGGCCGCGACCGCCTCAGCCGGAACTCGACCCGGCGCATTATGGCCTGACAGATTCGGACATGGATCGGCAGGTTTCCGCCCGAACCCTTGCGGGCCCGCCGGTTCGCACTTTGCGCGAGCTTCTTGATCGGGTTCGCAACACCTACTGCCGCTCGATCGGCGTGCAGTTCATGCACATCGACGACCTGGAGATTCGTCAGTGGCTGCAGGAGCGGATGGAAGGAACCGAGAATCGCCTGAAGCTTTCCCGCCGGCAGCAGTTCCGCATCCTCTCGCGGCTGACCGAGGCCGTCGTTTTCGAGGAATTCGTTCAGCGAAAGTATGTTGGCGCGAAGACTTTTTCCCTTGAGGGATCGGAAAGTCTGATTCCGCTCCTTGACCTGGCCATCGAGCGGTCCGGCGAGCAGGGGATCGATGAAATTGTCATCGGCATGGCACACCGCGGCCGTCTCAACGTCCTCGCCAACATCATGGGTAAGCGCCCCGAGGATATCTTCAAGGAATTCGAAGACGACGATTCCACCGATCAGACCCGGGCCGGGGACGTCAAGTATCATCTGGGCTACAGCGCCGACTGGGAAACTGCGGCGGGAAAAAATATCCATCTCTCGCTTTGCTTCAACCCGAGCCATCTCGAATTCATCAACCCGGTCGCGGTCGGCCGCATGCGCGCCAAGCAACAGCGCGCCGGGGACGCGGGCCGCGAGCGGGGAATGGTGCTGCTCATTCACGGGGATGCCTCGTTCCCCGGCGAAGGCGTCGTGCAGGAAACGTTGAACCTCAGCGAACTGCCGGGTTACACCGTCGGCGGCACGCTTCACGTCATTGTGAACAACCAGATTGGATTTACAACGTCTCCCGCCGAGGGGCGTTCGTCAATTTATGCAAGCGGCGTGGCCAGGATGCTCCAGATCCCGATTTTCATGGTGAACGGAGAGGACCCCGAGGCCGTCGCCCAGGTCATTCTGCTCGCCCTCGACTTCCGCAGGCTATTCAAGCGCGACGTCGTCATCGACATGTACGGCTACCGCCGCCACGGCCACAATGAAATGGATGAGCCGACTTTCACCCAGCCGGTCCTTTACCACGAAGTGCGACGGCGCAAATCCGTGCGCGAGGGCTATCTCGATCACCTGCTGAAGGACGGCGAGATCACCCGTGAGCAGGCCGAAGAGCTTACCAACGGGTTTCGGCAGGCCCTCGAAGATGGTTTGGCCCTTGCGCGAAGCGGGGAATACACCCGGCAGGAAGTCAAGACGACGGGCGTCTGGGTCGGCTATTACGGAGGCCCCGAACGCACCGACGATGAGACAGAGACGGGCGTTGATCAAAAAACGCTCGCCGATTTTCTCCGCAACTCATTCGCGGTGCCGGCGGGGTTCCATCGGCACCCCAAGCTCGAACGCCTCGCGAAGGCTCGCGAGGAAATGGCCGACGGCGCCAAGCCGCTGGACTGGGCGGCCGCTGAATGGCTGGCGCTGGCGAGTCTGTCAACGGACGGCGTCTACGTTCGCCTGTCCGGTCAGGACAGCGGTCGGGGCACGTTCAGCCAGCGGCACGCGATTTTGTATGACTTCGAGGACAACACCCCGCACATTCCGCTTCGCCACCTTGCAGCGAATCAGGCAGCCGTGGAGATATACAACAGCCCCCTCTCGGAAGCCGGCGTGATGGGATTCGAATATGGGTTTAGCCTCGACTGTCCTGACGGCCTGGTGATCTGGGAGGCTCAGTACGGCGACTTCTTCAACGCGGCACAGGTCATCGTCGACCAATTCATCATCAGCGCCGAGGACAAGTGGGGACGACTGAGCGGACTGGTGCTGATGCTTCCCCATGGTTTCGAGGGTCAGGGGCCCGAGCATTCCAGCGCGCGGATCGAGCGATTTCTGACGCTTGCGGCCGAACACAATATCCAGGTCGTGCAGCCTTCAACCCCGGCCCAGGTGTTTCATTTGCTGCGCCGCCAGGTGCTTCGCCCATGGCGCAAGCCGCTCGTCATTTTCACGCCGAAGAGCCTGTTGCGCCATCATGCCGTCACATCGACACTTGATGAGTTGGCCGTCGGGACCTTTCGCCGCGTAATCGAAGACGAGGCCTGCGAGCCGTCCGAGGTGCGCCGCATCCTGCTCTGCTCCGGCAAAATCTATTACGAACTTTCGGCGGCCCGTGAGGAACGCGGGAGATTCGACGTCGCCATCGTTCGTATCGAGCAGTATTACCCGCTGCGCATCGAAGACCTGGAATCGGCGCTCCAATTCTATATCGATGGCATCCCCGCCTTCTGGGTCCAGGAGGAACCCGAAAACATGGGCGCCGGCCGCTATCTGCGCGGCCGCCTCGGCGACCGATTGCTCGGCAAATTTCCGCTCACGGTAGTCGCTCGGCAGGAGTCTGCCAGCCCCGCGACCGGGTCATCCTCCATTCACAAGCGCGAACAGGAGGAGTTGATAAACCAGGCGATGGGCGGGTAGTTTACGAGCGCGGCCGCGGCGCGCAAGCCATTACATTTCCCGCTTCCACCGGGTACAACGTCTACATGTCATTAGACATCGCTATCCCGGAGCTGGGCGAATCCATCACCGAAGCGCAGATCGGCCAATGGCGTAAGGCCGTTGGAGACCGCGTCGAACGGGATGAACCGCTTGTCGAGTTGGAAACCGACAAGGCCACGATGGACCTTCCCGCTCCGTCGGCCGGCACGATTGAAGAAATTCTCAAGCAAAGCGGCGACGTCGTCGGCATTGGCGAGGTCATTGCGCGGCTATCTGAAAAAGTCACGTCGGACGCCAAACCGCCATCCCGAACTAAGGCGGCGCGCAATGAGCAACCTCAATCCGAGAAGGTTCGTTCGCAAGAAGCAGCCAAACCCGGGACGTCTTCTCGCGCCGATCGAGCAGGGGGAGCCTCGGATGAGAAGCAAGTCCAGCCCGACAGCGCGCGACGGGAGGATCGAGGCGATGGCGAAGGATCTCGAACCGAAAAGGCCGCAGGACCTTCAGCGAGTTCGAGTGCAGTGTCGCGTCCGATCGATGCCGCGCTCGCGCGCCTGAAAGGCGCCGGCTTGCCCGCCAGCGAGGGCGATCGAGGCGAG
>DATMEE010000478.1:0-4434 GCA_035557035.1 Phycisphaerae bacterium | reverse complement strand
ATCGGACTGGTTTCGTGAATCGGGTGGGTGATTCACGTTGGAACTCGAATGCGAATTCTCATCATTTTGCTTGTCTGTGGCGTTACCTTCTTCGCGCCCGGCGCGGTCGTTTCTGAACCGCGGCCGATCACTGACGTGGTTCCCGGAGACAATCTGATCGTCTACATGGCCCGGCCGTATGCGGCGCTTCAGGAGCCTAGTGCCACGAGTCAGCCCGCGCCGGGGGTTTCCATTGCCACGATTCTGTCACTGCTCAGCACCAGCGGACTTCTGCCGGACGAGGGCCAGGTCTTCGCCGACATTGCGGCGGCGCTGCCGCTGCTGGGCCGATATGAACACGCGCTGGTCCTGCTTGATGTCTCCAGCAAGGTCATTCGCCGGCCGGGGCGGACGCCGGAAGAGGCGCCGCGGGTAAGTCTCCGATTGAAGAACATGCAGGCGGCGATGGTGTTTCGCACCGAGGGCGCCGATCGGCCGGTGCTTCAGCAACTCAATCGGATCATCGGGCGTTATACGAACAATGAAATTGCGCAGCTCTCCACCGAAAATGCGGCCGGGTTTGATTATCAGCGGCTGGTGGACGAGCGCATGCCGGGCTGGGCGATCTGGGAGTGGGGCAAGCTGGGCGATTTTTATGCCCTGTGCTTCGGGACTGGGTCGTTCGAGAAGCTGGCGCGGACGTACGCGGACGCGTCGGACTCGCTGAGCGACGACCCCTGGTTCGCCGAGGCGATGAAGCGGACGAAAGGCGACGCTGCTGTGGCGAAATGGTTCATCGGCCTTGAGCGGATGGAGAGGCGGCTCAACGAGGTGGCACGCGGACGGCATGAGAAGGTCATCGCGGCGCTGGGGGCCGACAGAATCAGCCATGACTTGTGGACGGTGGGCGTCGAGGGCCGTGCCCTCTCGTGCTTCCGTTTTTATCGCCGCAACGGGAAGGATCAACTGCAGGAATACAGCGATCCGGAGAAATTCCCGCCCGCGCAGATGCGGATCGTTCCCCGCGACGCGCGACACCACGCGGTGATCAACGTGCCGACGCGGTGGCTGGTGGATAACGTGCCGCGAGCCTGGCTGGCGGCCCAGTCGCAGCGGCACGTGGATGAGTGGACGAAAATCTGGGAGAGCCTCGAGCAGGAGGTGGGCGTCGACGTCAGCTCAAATCTAATTAACAATCTGGGCGATCACATCGTGATGTTCGATTATCCGCCGCATCCGCTCGACATTCCGCTTGCCTACACGATGGCGATCGAGATTCGCGATCGCAAGGCCGTCGAGGTGGCCATCGAGTCGATCCTGTCGGCGTGGGGTCAATATCTGGACGACCGTGCCCGTCGCGGGAGCAGCTCGCTCGTGCGGGTGCGCGTCCTGCACGCCCCGGACGACGTCTGGTACTTGCAGGCCGGCATTCTCGGGCCGGCGCTGAAAATCACGGATCGCTACGTCGTCATCAGTTGGTCGCCGCAGGCCCTGCGCGACGCCTTGAAGGAGATGGGAAACGACCCCTGATTTCTCGCAGAGGGCGCCGAGAAAAGAATGGAGTACGGACTTTTCTCGTCAAGCGAGCAGATTCTCATATCTATTGCCGTTTTCTCACTCTGCGATCTATGCGCCCTCTGCGAGAAAAAACTCAATCCCAGGTGATCGCGACGCCCGTGAAGAGCTGGTTGTCGTTTTGTGCCGGGTTGTCGTCACCGAAAAGCTCCCCGTTCGACAGATGGCGGAACCGGTAGCCTGTTTGCCAACTCACATTGTCGGTCAGCTTCCATTCCACGCCCAGTGTCGAGTCCTGCGTGAAATTCGTGTGAGATCCCGTCTCGGGTACGCTGCGGCTGGCCTGCATCAGGCCGCCCTTCAGTTCGCCATAGAACCCGAGCGGCTTGTCGAGCAGGTCAAATTCGAAGAAGTAATATCTGAGACCGAGTTGAAATTCGCCGGCCACCGCGTCGCGCCCGGAGATGTTGTAGTTTCGATACGGAATGATCGCGCCGCCGAGAGCCAGGCGGTCAGTAACGAAGTGGTGGTAATCAACCGTGACGCCGGCGTTGTCGGCGCGGCCGTCGCCGTCGTGCCAGACGGTTTCGCCCTCGACGGCGTGTCCGAAGGAGCCGACGACGCCGACCTGGTTTTGGCCCTTGCGGTGCATTCCGCCGTTGCAGGCGGCCAGTCCTGTCAGACAGGCGATCCAGATCAAGAGCGAATGGCTTGAGCTTCGTTGAATTCGGCATCTAGGAAACATGCGGGCGTCCTTTGTTCGCGATAATGTTGGCACGCGACGGGATGCCAGCCTATCTTGATGTTTCTGCGATTCGGCTGCAACCCCGTTGGGGTTGATGGCGTTTGTCCTCCGTCACCCAGGGTAGCCGCTTCGCGACAAACCTGGGCTGGAGGACGTGACCCCTTTGGGGTGAGGAGAGACGAGGTCATATGGACTATGAAAGCAGTCGCGCGCCGGCGCCGGTGGGGGCGTTTCCTCATGCAAAGCGGGTGGGCAACTTGTTGTTCCTATCGGGGATTGGACCGCGAAGGCGTGGTAGCGCGGAGATTCCCGGTGTCACGCTTGATGCGCACGGGGAGATTATTGGTTACGACATCGAAATGCAGACGCTCGCAGTCTTCGAGAACGTCCGGTTTGTGCTGGAGGATGCGGGGGCGCGATGGGAGAACATCGTTGACGTCCAGGTGTTTCTGACAAATATGGAGAAGGATTTTCCGGTCTTCAACCGGCTCTATGCCGAGCGCTTTGCCGGTCCGGGCAAGCCTAACCCAACGCGGACAACTATCGAAGTGGGCGCATTGCCGACGCCGATCGCGGTGGAATTGAAGGTGATCGCGGCGTTAGGGGATTGAGCGCAAGATCGCGCGGACGGGGCTGGCGTCGAAGCCGACGAGCGGGAGCGGTAGGGCGATGAGTTCGTAGGGGCCGGGCGGGACATTCTTGAGCACGAGACCTTCGAGAATGGCCATGTCGTTTTGCAGGAAGGCCTGGTGGGCGGGCAGGTCCTTGGAGTCGATCAGGTCCACGCTGGGTGTGTCGATGCCGATGGTGATGACGCCGCGGGCGTGGAGCCAGTCGACGAGCGAGGGTTCCAGAGCGGCGAAGTCGTTGTTCCAGTTTTCGGGATCAGGAAAGGTGCCAGTGGCGATCAGGACACGGGAAGTGGACTCCCAAAGTGCGGCGGTGGCGGGGCGGAAGCTCGGCCCGGCAATTGCATTTTCGAGACTGCCGATGGAAACGCGCGACTTCTTCGCTACATCGACGTGAACAACTTGGCACTCTCCGATGTAATAGCGAAGCGATCGCTGGTCGATGGACGGCGCATCCTTGCCGTAATGGTTCGGCCCGTCGGCATGCGCGCCCATGTGCACAGTCGAGCGCAAGGTAGACAGCGTGATGTTGTCGCCGCGGGTTATGTCCAGGAGAACCTCGCGCGATAAGGTGGTGTCACCGGGCCAGACGCCAAGCGCCGGAGAAATTGCGGGAGAGATATCATAAATGTATGTGTCGTGTGTCATGCACAGATGTTCTCCCCGCCCCTATCGGGGCGGACTTTGCTTTAACAACTCGGTCCACGGGTTGCGCTTCGCTTCACCCGTGATTACATTCCGTCGCCCCTATCGGGGCGAATTACAACCGATGCCGTATCGCCCACAAATCGGGAAAAACCGGCTGGAAGAGCGAACGCTTCAGGAATTCGACGCCGAGCGAGCCGCCGGTGCCATGCTTCTGGCCGATCGTGCGCTCCACGACTTTGACGTGCCGATAGCGCCATTCCTGCAGCCCTTCGTCGAAGTCGGTCATCAGCTCGAAGAGGATCACAACGTCGTTGTGAGCGCCAGATCGGTAGAGTTGGTAAATTCCCTCCTGCGCCGCGTCGCTTGGCCGCGTCGGCTGCTCGACCGGCTTGTCGCGTAGATCGTGGGGAATCTCGACACCGCGATGCTCGAGAAAGTCGTAGAAATGATCGATCACCGTGCGGCTCTTCAGTCGAGCGGCGATCTTCGCATGGCCGGCCGCGTCGCCTTCGCACGGTTTCATCATCTCCGGCCGCTTGAAGCCGAGCAGGAACTCGACTTCGCGGAATTGGGCAGACTGAAACCCCGAAGAGGTTTCGAGCCGGTCGCGAAAGCTGGTAAAGGACATGGGTGTCATGGTTTCGAGAATGTCGAGCTGCCCGACGAGGGTTTTCATGACGGTGCGGAGGCGCTTCCATGTGTGGATGGCGGCGAAGAGGTCGTTGGCTGAAAAGTCACGGCAAACCTTTTCGAGTTCGTGAAGGACGAGCTTGAACCAGAGTTCGTAGGTCTGGTGAATGACGATGAAGAGCATTTCGTCGTGTTCGGCGGGGGAGGACTGGGGATTCTGGAGATCGAGCAGCTTGTCGATTTCGAGGTATTTGCCGTAGGTGAGGGCCATGCGAAGGTGCTCCCGTT
>DATMEE010000477.1:0-3176 GCA_035557035.1 Phycisphaerae bacterium | reverse complement strand
GAAGTGATGGAGACCGTCGACCGGCACCTGGGCGCCATAGGGCGCCCGTCGCGGGTGCACTTCGTCACGCTGCTGCCCAAGACGCGGTCGGGGAAGCTCCTCCGCCGCTCCCTGCAGGCGCTTGCCGAAGGTCGCGATTCCGGCGACCTGACGACGATCGAAGACCCGGCAGCGCTGGAGCAGATACGCGCGGCACTTCAAAGCGCGGTGACGGGTAAGTAGCTTCCGCTTCAGTGTTGAATGTTGAGTGTTTAGTGTTTAATGAACACCTCAATCTCTTACGGAGGCTTACACATGGATGGTGTACATGAAATGGCGGCGGAGATCTTCGTTCAGCTGATTGCGGCGCGGGCCGCCGCGGGACCGGTGACGACTCAGGGTTGCGCCGATGTCGCGCGAGACAGCTATGTTTATGCGAGAGCCTTCTTCGACGAGCACGGCAGGCACCTCGCGCGCGGGGCCTGAAGCTCGCCGTGACTGCACAACGCGCCGGGTTGGCAGCCATTACGTGCGGCGATCCTCCGGCACTAAGCGCCGCGTCGCTTCCTTGTGCGCGGCCGGGGTTTACCTGCCGGTGATGGGCCCGGCTGCGGCGCTTTGGCGAGCGACGCGTTGAGCGCGGTCGCGAGCGCCGCATCACCGCTCACGAAAGCTTCCCAGTCGAGCTCGTAACCCCTGCGCTTGGCCTTGGGGACCAGCTTGAGGCCCTTGGGATCGACTGTGAGCGTATACGGTTCGCCGCCGATGACCAGTTCGCGTTTGAGCGGCCCCTCGAGCTTCGTGGTCATTGCCGCATCCTAACATGCCGCAGCGGTGGCAGATTTGATCTCAGGCACATTGCGATCGGGCGAGCGAAGCGGCAACATGCTGCCTGCAAGCCTGCGCCTTCGCCCCACGACCACCGCGAAGGACCGACGGCACGAAGAGCGGGATTGATTTTCTATCGGTGGGCCCGACCGGGACCGCAGGCACCGGTCGTCTAGACCAAACGCGAACGCCCGCGCATGTTTTCCGAAGCTGAAACAAGTTGGAGGCAGGCGATGAACAGCAGTGAAAAGGGGAAGTTCCAGGGTCATCTGGATGCGAGCATGGCGACGGTCCGCGGCAAGCTCAACCTCGGCCCCGGGGCCAGTTCCATGGGCAAGCTGGACAACTACGTCGAAATCCGAAAGCTGCTGCGCAACCTGGGCATCGCCGGTACCGACCTTAACGTCAAGGAGGCCGCCGCGATGATCGCCAAGAAGGCGAAGATCAAGAACGTCGACTTTGCGGCCGTCGTCGTGTTGCTGGAAGACCCGGGCCCCGAGATCGACGTCCAGAAGGAGATCAAGAAGATCAAGGACGACGTCGGCCATGCCATCGAGGTGACCGAGCTCGATGACAACCCGATCCCTGCGATCTACGTGCAGCTCGACGACGCGCAGATGAAACACCAGCCATCGAGCGTGCCGATCGGCACCCGGGTCAAGGAGGGGGAGAAGTTCGGCACCTACGCCACCAAGACCTGGCACGAGGCCAACACGATGCTCTACATGGCCAAGTGGGCGTACGGCCTGACCGGGCTGGTTGAAGGCAGAAAGGTGGAACATGGCCAGCTGCAGAAGATCAACCACCCGACCGTCGGGCCGATCAGCTACGAAGGCTACTGCGTGCTGCTCGGGGGCAAGCGCTACGTCACGTTCCACTGCTATCCGAACAGCCGCAAGTGACGCGGACGGGCCGCGTGGGCGGCCGTCATGAACTTATCTGGCAGAGGGCGGGATTCACATCCGCGCCCTAAAGCGCCGTAAATACTCGCCTTTATTTTTGCGGCTTTCGTTTATACCAACAAATATACCAACAATTTTCGTCCGTCAGGCGCGGGTATGCGCCAAGAGCCCGCATGGATACTCAAGCGCTCTTTCATGCTGCCAACCCTACACCGGCGATGATGTTCCGCCCGTTGTCATTCGAGCAATGAGGAACCTCGGCTTCCTTTATGCTCACAATGATAGGCTGTCGTTGCGCTCAAGCGGATCCTTATGCCAGATGAAGCTCTCCGATGCCAGGCTCAAGAGGTTGATCGAAGAAGCGACCGTTGATGCCTACAACGAATCCGAGCAACGCGTCGGATTTCTGACTGTGATCGAGAGCAACCTCGATCTGCCTTTCGTGACACGCGTGCTTGGCGCAGAGGTTTCCGTCGAGCGTATCGACATGATTTCGGCGGACGAGATGGTTGCCGTCTGCCGGCGAGGTCGAACACGCCAGACGATTCCGATACTCGAACTGCCGCTGCCCAAGCCGGCGCCGAAGGGCGCCGAATGGATCGAGGCGTATCGGCGCTGGTCGCGGGGGCGGTAGGGGCGCATTTTGAGCGAGTATCAGTATTACGAATTCCAGGCGATAGATCGTCCCCTCACGCAGTCTCAGATTAGAGAGCTCCGGCGGTATTCCACCCGGGCGACGATCACGTCGACACGTTTCGTGAACGAGTACCACTGGGGGAATTTCAAGGGGGACCCCACCGCTTGGATGGAGAAGTACTTCGACGCTTTTTTCTACCTGGCGAACTGGGGTACACGTGAATTCATGCTGCGCCTGCCCGGGCGCGCCTTGGATATCGAAGAGGCTCGGCGCTATTGCTGTGGGGATTCGGCAGTCGCGCGGCGCAAAGGGGAATGGGTCATTCTTGAATTTCACTCGGACGACGAGGATAGCGAATGGGAGGCTGATGGTCCTCAGCTTTCCGAGCTGATTCCGCTGCGCTCGGATTTAGCGCAAGGCGATTATCGCTGTCTCTATCTCGCCTGGTTGCGTTGTGTTCAGGCTGGAGAGATCGACGACGACGAAGCGGAGCCGCCTGTCCCGCGAGGGCTCCGCACAATGACGGGGCCGCTTGACGCGTTTGCCGAATTCTTGCAAAACGAACGGGATCTGGTTGCCGCTGCTGCCGAGGGCAGTGAGGATGCGGAAGAGCTTGTCGCCGGGAACGAAATCGAGACCTGGATTCGGTCGCTATCGGAAGCTGAAAAAGTCAGGTTGCTTGTCGAGGCGGTGGTGGCTGGGGCCACTCCGCAGGCAGAACTGCTCAAGAGATTCCGCGATTCTCGCGACCCGCGACAGTGCCGGGCAGCGAAAGCGCGCACGGTCGCTGAGCTGTTGGCTGCGGCCGAAAAACTCGCCGACGAAAGGCG
>DATMEE010000476.1:0-4524 GCA_035557035.1 Phycisphaerae bacterium | reverse complement strand
GTCTTCGATCACGCCGCTGCCGTTGCCGGCCACGCGATACTCCACGTGCGTATTGAACGGCGGCATGGCCTGATAGCGACCGGTATTGAAGGCACGAAACGGGAACGGATCGGGCCAACCCTTGTCCGCAACCACGATCGTGCCGAATTCCCATCGCGGCCAAAACGAGGCATACCGCTCGACCGCCCCGGCAATCGTCGCGAGCTGCTGCGTCGCGAGCGCCCGGCTGCGCGATGCGTATACCGCCCGGGCGCTGACGATCGCGATGCCGAGCAGAATCGAGATGATGCCGACAACGACGACAATTTCCGTCAGCGTGTATCCACGCCGCGCCGCCAAACAGGCGTCGCTCGTCGAACCCCGAATTGTCGTAGTCTCTCGCATCACTTCTCGAACCGCATTTCCTGACTTTTTCACACTGCCGCACTCGTTTAGCCGCGGCCCGAAGGGCCCCGGTGAGTGCGGCAAACTCCCGTTCCAGTAATCATCCGCCAGTCAAACTGTTTACCAGACTGACCATCGGAAGGAACAAGGCGACGACGATGAAGCCGACGATCATTCCGAGCACGATGACCATCACGGGTTCCAACATGCTGACCAAACCGGCGACGAGCGTCTCGATCTCGTCGTCGTAGTTATCCGCGACCTTGGTCAACATCTTGTCGAGATCGCCGGTCTCTTCGCCGACGTCCACCATGTTGACCACCAGCGCGTCGCACACCCGGGTCGCCTTGAGCGGCGCGGCGAAGGACTCGCCCTCGCGGATCGAATCGTGGACCCGCTGCAATGCCCGAACGTACACCTCGTTGCCCGAGGTGTCCTTGGTGATGTTGATCGCCTCAAGGATCGGAACGCCCGCCGCGATCAGCGTGCCGAGCGTGCGCGTAAATCGCGACACCGCCGATTTCTGAAGAATATTCCCCATGATGGGAATCTTCAGTTTTATCACGTCGAGTGCGTAGCGCCCCCCCTTGAACTGCCGCGTCAATTTCCAGATCGCGAAACCCAAAACGGGAGATGCCACGATCATGACCCATCCCGGAATGGTCATCGGCACCGGCGCGTCGTTCGCATCGCGGCTGACGCCGACCATGAAGTCGGACATCGCAAGTAGCAGCACGGTCAGGCCGGGCAACTCCGCGTCGAAGTCGGAGAAAATCGTCTTGAACTTCGGCACGACGAAATACATGATGCCCGCGACGATCAAAAACGCAAAGGTGATGACCGCGATCGGATAAATCATCGCGCCAACGACCTTGCGCTTCAGCTTTTGCGCTTTTTCCATGAAGTCCGCGAGACGCTGGAGGATGACGTCCAAAACACCGCCCGCCTCGCCGGCCGAAATCATGTTGCAATAGAGTCGATCGAATACGCGTGGATAGCGAAACATCGCTTCGGACAGCGTCGCGCCGCCTTCGACGTCCTCCGCCACGCCGCGAAGCGTCACGCGAAGCACGCCGGGCTTCTGCTGTTGTTCGAGAATGCGAAGGGATCGAAGAATCGGAAGGCCGGCATCCATCAACGTCGAGAGCTGGCGCGTGAACTGCGTGAGCTGCTTGGTCGAAACACCGCCGACGCCGCCGCCACCGCCCTTTTTCTTCGCACCGCCGGGACCGGAGGCGCCGCCCGCCTTCTTCTGGCCGCCCTTTTGTTTGACCTTGGTCGGGAAGTAGCCCAAGGCACGGATCTTCGCAATCGCCTCTTCAGACGACGGCGCGTCGATCTCGTCCTTGACCTCCTGCCCCGCGGCGTTCATCGCCTCATATTGAAACTTGGCCATAGCCTTCAGCCTCCGCGATCAATGCGGTTAATCAGCGCCTGTCACGGCGTGTGGCCGGGTCCCGGCCTGTGACGGCGTTAAACTGGCGTGTCTCCATCCCTTTCTTTGACCGGCGGCCGCTACGCCGCCGCTCGCAACTCCTTACCATTATTCAACCTGCCTATGTGTCCGACGAGGCCTGAATGTGAAAAAACGGCTATTTATCGGTGGGACCATAATAACTATAACTATTTTTTATGCATAGCTTTACATTCCATCAGCCATGGCGACGTACCAATGCGAGCATTGAACTTCCGCTCGTATAGGTTCCTATAAAATCCACTCCCGCGTGGAAGGACTGGCTTGCGTTCAGTTCTACCTAGCGTCGGAATGTTGGCGACCGCCCTCCGAACACCACCGAACTCCAATTCGTCCATGAGGGCGTCTCCAATCCGCATCCGCCAATCTCCGTTATAATTCGACCCGCTGCTCGAATTTGGAGGACATCTTGCCGCTCACCCCTGCCAACGCCCGGATTTTTGTCCTGGCAAACGCCAGCAAGCCGCATATCGCCGAGCCGTACGGTCGGCTAACCGCCTGGCTGCGGGAGCGCGGACAGTTGGTCGGTTCCGAATGCACTGGCCGCCCCGAAACCGTGAATGAATCAGCGCCGGACTATCTCATCGCCCTGGGTGGCGACGGGACCATTCTGCACGCCGCGCAGGCGATGGGCACGCGCCAGGTTCCGATCATCGGCGTGAACATGGGCAAGCTGGGTTACCTCGCCGATTTCGTCGAGCAGGAGATTTACCAGTCGCTCGATCAGTTGCTCGGCGCCGACCAGCTCATCAGCCCGCGCATGATGCTGGATGTACGCGTCGTCCCGCCGGCGGGCGATCCCTGGTCCGGCATAGCGCTTAACGACTGCGTGGTACGAGTCGGCGATCCGTTCAGGACCATCACGCTGGAAGTGTCCATCGACGGTCAGCCGCTCTGCATTTTGGCCGGCGACGGCGTCATCCTGGCGACGCCGACCGGGTCAACCGCCCACAACATGTCCTGCGGCGGGCCGATCGTCGAGCCGTCCGTCCATGCCATCATCATGACGCCGCGGTGCCCACATTCATTTACCCACCGGCCGGTGGTGATTTCAGACACCGCCCAGATCGGCATCCGCGTTCTGCCCAATAGCGCCGGCGCCTCGGCGGTGCTCGACGGCCAGCGCATCCAACCCGTGGGCCCGAACTGGCGGATATTGGTCTCAAAATCAACGCACGTCGCCCGCCTCGTGCGCAACCCGCGTCTGCGGCCGCTCGATACGCTCATCACCAAATTGAAGTGGGGGGCCGACGTCACGTAAGCGTCCCCCGTCCCGGCGGACGGAGATAGTGCCGTACGCACGTCATCCTGAGGAGTCGCCGCGACGGCGTCACCCTGAGGAGCACCAGCGACGACGCATCTTGCGTGTTTGGCGTACGAATTCCAAATCCAGGCTCGACCTTGTAACCGGCGGGATTCTTCGCTTTGCTCAGTATGACGAAATCTGACCCTTCCCGCCGAGCCATCTGCTCATGCGTCGCCGCCGGCTGGTTGGTGACCGTCGTCCTCGGCCTCCTCTCCAACGGCGTCCACCACGACGACGACCTCGTTCATTTTCTGATGGCCCGTTGGTCGTGGTGGTATCCGGAATATCTCT
This sequence comes from Phycisphaerae bacterium, assembly GCA_035557035.1. Taxonomy (GTDB): domain Bacteria; phylum Planctomycetota; class Phycisphaerae; order UBA1845; family UTPLA1; genus JADJRI01. Next base: position 1,069 of record DATMEE010000476.1, on the reverse strand, counting down.
TGAACGTCTGGGGTCGGCCCGGCATGACGCTTCCCCTGGCCGCCGTGAGTTGGCCCAGAGACGTTGAGATCGCCTGGCACGTCGCCCGCCTTTTATCGGCGACGGTGTCCGCCGCCGCCGCTTTCATCGCAGCGCGGCTCGCGGCTCGCATGGGAATCGAACGGCCATGGCGCGTCGCGCTGCTCTGTTACCTTCAACCTCTGTTCACCGTGCTGGGGTTCACCACGCTGACCGAGAATTTCACGGCGCTCTATCTGATCGGCGCGGTGAGCCTGCTTCACGCGCGCCGCGCGGCGCTCGCATCCTGTGTCTTCTCGATGGCACTGCTCACGCGGCACGAAGCCGTCGTCTTCGTGCCGCTATGGTGCTGGGTGATTTTCCGGGATCGCGCGACCATGAAGCGCCCCCTCCTCGCCGCCATTCTCTGCCTCTGGGCGCCGATCGCGCACAATCTTTTCTCCGCGGCGATTCAGGGCTATTGGCCCGCAACGTTGTTTTTTCATCCTTCCGGCTCGACCCAATATCGCCCGACGGCTTGGGGGGCCTATGTTCCCGATGCCGTGTACGCAACGACCCTGCCCATTTTTCTTCTTGCCGGCGCTGGCGCAGCCCATCTGCACCGGGTCGTGAGACCGGGTCTTGATAACGACCATCGGAGCAGTCGTGGAACGACATTTCTGATCGTCGCGATCCCCTTGCTCTTTTTCCTGCTTCATGCCGCCTTCAAGGCACTTGGCGTCTACGCCAGCGGCGGCTTCGCCCGATTCATGGTCGCCGTCGCCCCCTTTACCGCGATTTGCGCCGCAGCAGGCATCCATGTGCTATGGGGACGCGATTCCAACTGGAGGCGGCGCGGGGCGCTGCTCGCCGCAGCAATTACGATCATCATCTGGGCCGCCGTGATCTCTGAAACTTACGCTGGCCGGCGCGTTCTCCCCATCCCTCAGTTCCTTTCCGACATGAATGGGTCGGCCCGAACGATCATCGATGCCGCGCCGCATGTCCTTGCCGCAATGCTTGTTGGATCGCTCGTTTTCCTGGGTTCTGTCAGGAAACCTCGCGGAAGAGA
>DATMEE010000475.1:0-4324 GCA_035557035.1 Phycisphaerae bacterium | reverse complement strand
GCCAGCTCGCGGTAAAGCTGCGCATTGTTGGGGTTGAGCGGAATGCCCTTGTCGCGCAGCAGCTCGTAGCCGTTGCGCACCCAGCGCCAGCGCTCCTCGGGCGTCTTCAGCGTCACCGAAATGTTGTACGACATGTTCCAGGCCTGAAACGCCCAGACCGAAGCGAACTTCGGCTGCAGCTTGCAAATCTGCTGCGAGAGCTGCAGCGCGTCGAAGAACCGCCCCTCTTCCTTCAGGAACATCGCCCGCTGCCACAGGTAGCTCACCAGCGGCGCACGGCCAAACGCCAGCAGCGGCGTCGCCAGCATCGACGGCGCCATCTCGTCCGGCAGCGGCGGCAGAAACAGGTGATACTGCGCCCGCATCGCATTCAACGGCCGCAGCCACATCCCCGCCCCGCCCCAGACGGCCAGCGAAGCCACCAGCAGAATCCATTTCTTAGTCGAAGGTCGCATTCCGTCCTCACGCCGCTTTCAAAATCCCAGGCTCACTCAATCTCCTCCATTATAAGCCCGAATCGCTACACCGTGATACAATGCGAAGGGGGGCGGTCTTACTGAGGAGTAATTTATGAATACGCGAACGTGGACTCAGTCGTGGAGCCTGATGGTGTCGGCCTGCGCGCTGCACCTCGCCGTCGCCGAGGCCCGGGCCGAATTCACCATCAGCGCGACGGTTCCCGACTTCAAATTGAGGTCCACCGGAAGCGTCGATTTCAGCTTCACAAAGGAGTCCGGTGCCATCGAACTGACACGGGGCGGACAACAATACCGTCCCAAGCTGTTGGCCATCCATCTTCTCCAGCCCGACTGCCTGCAGTGCCGGGCGCAGTTGAAAGCGCTGGAGCAGATCCACCGGCGTTTCGCGGAGAAGGGTCTGGCCCTGCTGGGAATATCCCATCGCGACGACGAGAAGGCCCTCGCCGCGCTGGGAACGGAGCTGAATCTCACGTTTCCCCTGCTCATGGGAACCGGGTCGCACCTCGCCAGCAAGTTCGCGGCGGGTGATACGTTTGGACTCATCGACGGCAAAGGCGTCGTGCGCTTCGCCCAGGTGGGCTACGGCGCGGGCGACGAAAAGGTGTGGATCGAGAACATCGAGGCCATGCTGGCTGGCAAGCCGCCGGTGAACGAGACCATCGAGCGCGAGCCGCTGCGCGTCGGCGATTCCTTCCCCGCGATCGTGCTGCTGTCGCTCGCCAAAGGCAAGCCGATGGAGCTGGTCGGCGCCGACGGAAAGCTGGTGTTTCGCGGCGAGGACGGCAAAGAGCTGCGGCCAAAGAGCGTGCTGTTCTTTTTCTCCCGCTACTGAGCGTTTTCACGCGAGGAGATGGTTCATCTCCAGAAGTTCCACGAAAAGTACGCCAAAGACGGCCTGCAAGTCTTCATCATTTCGATGCACCCCGAGCGCGAGACGGCCGTGGCGCTCGCAAAGGAAATGAAAGTCACGTATCCCCTGTTCAACGGGTACAAATCCGATCTTGGAAAGCTCTATGCCTTTGGCTGACCGGCCTTCATTCTTGACGCCGTGGGCGTCATCAAATACACGCAGGTGGGCTTTGAGCAGGGCGACGAGAAGAAGTACGAGAAGGTGATCCGGGAAATCCTCGGCCTCAAATAGTCAAAGTCGCCGAGTCCATCGCGCTTGCACCGCGCCCGAACCAACGCCGCCGGACCCCCGCCGGCCCGGTCCAGTACCGCCCGCCCGTTGCGTGTCCCCTCACGTGAACGTGCCCAGGTTCGCCGTCCAAGGGGCACCCATAACGCGCTGTTGACTGCACGCCACGAACCGGCCATACTTTGCATTGCAAAGCTCCTGCTCCCGTGTAACCGGAGGACGTGTCGCATGCAACTTGACGAAGCCCTACGCCAGATTTCCGACATTCGCCAGCAGATGGCGCGAAGCGAAGTCTTCCGCGGCTCTCGTTCCATCACAATCGGTTTTTCGGGGGTTGCCGGCTTGTCAGCCGCGCTTCTTCAACCGCAATGGGTCGCGTCGCCTGAGCTTGAGTTGGGGCGCTATCTCGCTCTCTGGCTTGCAATCGCCGCAGTCAGCTTGATCGTCGCCGGTGCAGAGATGTTCTGGCGGGCGCGGCGCGCCGGCTCCGGGCTGGCGCGCCAACAGACCTTGCTCGCCGTCGAGCATTTCCTGCCCTGTGTCATCGTGGGAGCGCTCCTCACCCTGTGCATCTATCGAGCCGCGCCCCACGCCGCCTGGATGCTGCCCGGCTTGTGGTCGCTGATCTACGGGCTGGGCATTTCCGCCTTGAATCGCCTGTTGCCTCGGCAAATATTCTGGGTCGGATGCTATTACATACTGTGTGGCTGTGGCTGTCTGCTGTGGGGACAGAGTGAGAATGCGTTGTCGCCGTGGCAGATGGCAATCAGTTTTGGCGGCGGCCAGTTGCTGGGTGCGGCCATTCTGTACTGGACCCTGGAGCGAACCAATGTCTCGTCGCCGAACGAGTGAGATCCCTACAACCGAGCGAATCAGCGCCCGCCCCGGTCGATTCTCCTACGAAGGCCTCGACCGCGTCATGCACGAGAAGGCCCGGCTGGGCATACTGGCCTCTCTCGCGGCCAACGCCGGCGGGTTGCTGTTCAACGACCTGAAAAAAATGTGCTCGCTCACCGACGGGAACCTCAGCCGGCACTTGGCCGTACTGAGTGACGCGGGACTGGTCGAGGTCTGGAAGGGCTCGACCGGACGCCGCCCCCAATCCCTGTATCGCCTGACGGCCGGCGGCCGGCGCCGCTTCGCCGAGTACATCAGCGTGCTTGAAAAGGTCGTGGTCGACGCCCATATAGACGCGCAACCCGAGGCACGCGTGCCTCGAACGTCGCCCGGCTGGTCGCCGGCATAACGTTATTTTTTTGCCAAGTTACTTTGCATTGCAAAGCTAATGTTGGCGGGACTAAACAAACCATTTGAGAGGAGTATCGCAGTGTTCACACTATTTTCGTTGATGATCACCGTCCTGGTTGTCGCCACGCCCACCTTCGCAGAGGACAAAACCGCCGAGATCGACAAGATCTTCAGTTGGGCCACTTCCGATTCGCCGGGCTGCACATGCGCCGTTTCGCTGAACGGCGAACTGGTCGTGAACCGCGCTTACGGATCGGCCGACCTCGAGCGCGAACTCCCGATTACCCCGAGCACGGTCTTCGATGCCGGCTCGCTGCAGAAGCAGTTTGTCGCCGCCGCGGCACTCATCCTCGTCGAAGACAAGAAAATCTCACTCTCCGAAGACATCCGCAAATACCTTCCAGATCTGCCCGAATACGGCCATAAGATCACCATCGATCATCTGCTCACGCACACGTCCGGCGTGCGCGACTGGACCGGCCTCCTGATGCTGGCGCCCGGAAAGCCCGACGTGCTTTCCCTGATCCTGCGCCAGCGCGGCCTCAATTTCGCGCCTGGTGAAGAATTCAGCTACTCAAACAGCGGGGTTGTGCTGGCAAAGGAGATTGTCGCGCGCATGAGCAGCATGTCGTTCGCCGAATTCACGCGCAAGCGCATGTTCGAGCCGCTCAAGATGAAGTCGACCCAGTACCGCGAGGATATACGCGGCATCGAGAACGGCGCACTCGCTTACGAAAAGGAAGACGGAAGCTGGACAACCGCGATGATGCTCGGAAATCAGCGCGGGGGAGGCGGCGTGTTTAGTACGTCAGAAGACCTCATCCTCTGGAACGAGGGCATGGCCAACAACCGCCTCGGCGCGTTCGTCAGCGAGAAGTTGCACGAGCCGACAACACTGAACAACGGCAGAAAGCTCGACTATACCCGCGGTCTCTTTTTGAAAACCCACCGCGGCGCCAAGCTCATTTGGCACACCGGAAGCGCTGAAGGCTACAAATCATTTTTGGGGCGCTTTCCCGAGCACGGCCTTTCCATCGCCATCATGTGCAATTCCGGCGATGACACCGATCGCGAGGAATTCGCGGCCCGAATATTCGATTTGTTCGTGCCCGCTGCCGGCGACCAGCCGTTCGCCGAAGGCGACGGGCCGCCCCCGCCCGCCCCGGAAGGAATGGACATGGCCAGCAAGGCCGGACTTTTCATCAACGACCGGACCGGCCAACTGCTGCGCCTGGCCGTGGATCGCGGCCGGTTCCGCATCGCCGATGGCCCCGGCCTTGTGCCGGTGACCGATGATCACTTCCGCCGCTGGGGCGCCTCGTTGCAGTTCATGTCGGGCGACGAATTCGAATTGCGCTTCCAGTCTGCCGACCAGTTCGACCTGAAATCCATGGATGGCAAAACGACCCGCTACCGCCGCGCCGAGCCCTATGCACCCGCGTCGAACAACCTGAAAGCG